>NZ_JBWKZL010000007.1:0-271850 GCF_059424475.1 Lysinibacillus sp. GW247-5R2A
TTTCAATTCATTTGAATAAACCTGATTTTTTCGAGCCATAGAAAATCCCCTTTAAGTAGAATGTTAACTACAGTTTAGTGTAGTTTTTTTTACATTGTCTACTTAAAGGGGATAATATCAAATTGACAACTAGTTGTTTCTTTATTATATGATGGCAAGCTTGCGCATTATTTTAGCGAGACCATCTTCGTCTACATGATCGGCAATATGATGTGCAATAGCCTTCACTCGTTCATGACCATTTCCCATTGCAACACCTGTCCCAACCGCTTGCAGCATTTCTATATCATTAATGCCATCTCCAAAAGCAATTGCATCCTTTAGTGTGATCCCCATTTTATCCAATACTTTTTCAATTCCTACCGCCTTCGAGCCGCCCTTTGGCAAAATATCGCAAGAATACGGATGCCAACGGACAAATTGGACATTCGGAAACATTTCACAATATAAAGGTTCATCTTTTTCTTCCATAAATATAAGTGTTTGATATACATCGTTCTGCATATAATAGAATGAATCCAATTCTGGATAAGGATATCTAAGTGTATCCAAGCTTTCCGCTACCATTATATGATCACTAACAGATGCAATCATCCGTTTGTCATCTAAAAATACTACTGGTTCATTACGGGCGTCACCAAAAGCAATAATTTTAGCTAATTCTTCTTTTTCAATACCATTCGTATAGACAACCTCACCCTTGTAAACAACATATTGCCCATTGAAGGTCACATACGTATTAATATCAAGTTCTTCTAGTAATGATTCAATCATAAAAGGTGCACGACCTGTAGCAATCGCCAATTCATAGCCATTACGGCGTGCTTCCAAAAGAGCATTTTTCGCAGATTCAGGTAATTTTTTTTCGCTGTTATAGAGAGTGCCATCAACATCAAAAAACAAAATTTTATTCATTTTATAATCCCTTTCTATAAATATTACCCATCAAGGTGAATGACTTTACATAGACAATAATTTTTATTATAATGATCCTAAGGAGTGATGTGCCATGCTGAAGAAACTAAAACGAAAATTGTTGAAGCAACTTCGTGGCGTACTCGGAAAAAAATCAATTGCCTAACATTTGCCCTTCATTATTTGAAGGGCTTTTCTTTATTTTAGAGGAACTGCGTGATAATATAAAGGAAATGCATTTATTTGGCTATACGCAACCACTGTCTCACTACTTCCTATTCATTTTATAACATAGTGCACAACCGACGTATTGAGATACAAGGACTACAAACGTACATTTCTTCTTATAAGAAATTCGTTGTTTTCTTGTAGCACGTGTGTGGTAGTAGTCAAAGGTGCAATAAAATTGTACGCAATTAAAGGAGAGCAAACTATGATTTACAAAGTTTATTATCAAGAAAAAGCACATGAAATTCCAGTTCGCGAAAACACTAAAAGTCTATACCTTGAAGCTGCTTCTGAACGAGAAGTACGTCAAAAGTTAAAAGACCGTAACTACAATATCGAGTTCGTTCAGCTGCTTGAAGGTAACTATTTAGAGTACGAGCAAGCAAGCCCGAACTTCATCTTGGAGGAAATTTAACAAACATGAAGTTTGTTAAAAATGACCAAGCAGCTGTTTTCGCGCTCGGCGGACTGGGCGAAATCGGCAAAAATACTTATGGCGTTCAATTTCAAGATGAAATTATTTTAATTGACGCTGGCATTAAATTTCCAGAAGATGACTTACTCGGCATTGACTATGTTATTCCTGACTATACGTATTTAGTACGTAACGTCGATAAAATCAAGGGACTATTTATTACACATGGACATGAGGATCATATTGGCGGTATTCCTTACCTTTTACGTCAAGTGAATGTCCCAGTCTATGGTGGTAAGCTCGCACTTGGCTTATTACGTAATAAATTAGAAGAACATGGCTTGCTACGTACAACTAAACTCATCGAAATTAAAGAAGATGATGTTATTAAATTTAGAAAAACATCTGTTAGCTTCTTTAGAACAACTCATAGTATCCCTGATGCTTATGGAATTGTTGTGAAAACACCACCTGGTAATATCGTTCATACAGGTGACTTTAAATTCGACTTTACACCTGTTGGCGAACCGGCCAACCTAACAAAAATGGCCGAAATTGGACGAGATGGCGTACTTTGCTTACTATCAGATAGTACAAACGCTGAAAAGCCTAATTTTACAATGTCAGAGCGTACAGTCGGCAAAAGTATCGATGAAATTTTCCGTAAAGTGGATAGCCGAATTATTTTTGCTACATTTGCGTCAAATATTCACCGTTTACAACAAGCAACAGACGCAGCTATAAAATATGGAAGAAAAATTGCTGTCTTTGGTCGTTCAATGGATAATGCGATTACAATTGGACGTGAGCTTGGTTATATTAACGCTCCAAAAGATACATTTATTGATGCTCAAAGCATTAACCGACTTCCAGCAAATGAAGTAATGATTTTATGTACAGGCTCACAGGGTGAACCAATGGCTGCATTATCACGTATTGCCAATGGTACTCATAGACAAATCCAAATACAACCTGGTGATACAGTTATTTTCTCTTCTTCACCGGTTCCAGGTAATACTGTGAGTGTCAATAAAATCATCAATTTATTGTTCCGTGCAGGTGCAGAAGTTATTCATGGTGCATTAAACAATATCCATACTTCTGGTCACGGCTCACAAGAAGAACAAAAATTGATGCTACGTTTAATGAAACCTAAATTCTTTATGCCTATCCATGGCGAATACCGTATGTTAAAAATGCATACACACTTAGCGGAAGATTGCGATGTACCACTTGAAAATACATTTGTTATGGAAAATGGCGATGTATTAGCATTAAGTGCCAATGAGGCACATGTGGCTGGTCGTATCCCTTCTGGTGATGTTTATATCGATGGCAATGGTATTGGAGATATCGGCAATATTGTGTTACGTGATCGTCGCATTCTTTCTGAAGAAGGCTTAGTAATCGTAGTCGTAAGTGTCGATATGGAAAATCAAAAAATTGTTTCAGGTCCTGATATCATTTCTCGTGGCTTTGTCTACATGCGCGAGTCAGGTACGATGATCAATGAAGCTCAAAAAATGCTTAATCGTCATCTGAATGAAACTATTCAAGGCAAAACTCCTCAATGGACAGAGCTTAAAAACGAAATTACAGACGTTTTAGGTCCTTACCTATTTGAAAAAACAAAACGTCGTCCAATGATTCTACCGATTATTATGGAGGTTTAGCCTCATGGAAAGAAGCTATGTACTATGTACATAGCTTCTTTCTTTTTGTTGGACAACAAAAGGTGAATTGTAAATTTACTTATTTTTTATCTTTTTTTGAAACCTCTTTTTTTATTTTTGCGTATATAGTAATAACAACATCAAAAAGGAGCGTTTTTATGCTAGATAAAATTCTTCATTCCCTACTCAATGGTAAATCCAAACGTCATTATTCTTCGTCAAGCAGTCGTCGCAAATATTCTAAACGCCATAATTATTATGGGCATAAGCATTATAAACGTAGTTCTCGTAAAAGCTCACGTAGTTTTTTTAGCTCTTTAAGTTTTTTCAGTAGCTAATGTGGTGGAAACGACTTTCAGAAAAAAACTTTGATCATGCCGTAGAGCTTTTCATAGCCGAGCATCCTGATTTCACGTTTAAAAAATTTCTTGGCTTTGGCTCTTATGGTCGTGCGTACTTAATTGAAAATTGCTCATCAAAAGGTTCGTTCGTCTTAAAATGCCTGCGTCCAAAGCATCGTCATCACCAAAAAACGATACATAAATTCAGGCAGGAAATTCAAATTCTACAACAATTATCATTGCCGAATTTACCTAAAGTCCATTCGACTGGAACTATTCAAGATGTGCCTTATTTTATAATGGACTATATAGACGGCCAAACCTTTGAACAGCTTATTTTTCAAGAAGGTATTAAATTTACCGTCGCTCAGTCACTTGAAATAACAAAACAGCTTTTAGAGCAAATTAACCTGCTACACAATCATGGTATTGTCCATCGGGATTTGCGTATACCTAATATCTTATTAGTTGATCAACAATTACACATTATTGATTTTGGTCTCGCAACGACATTACAAAAGGCCGTTAATCTTTCTTCCATACAAAACCCGAAGCGAGCTGAAAATCATATTAGTGATCTATATTTCGTTGGCCATTTTCTATTGTTCTTACTTTATTCAGATTTTAAACCAAGTAAAAAGAAAGAGGATGCTTGGCAGCAAGAATTGAATTTACCGATCGAAGTGAAGGATTTTCTCGAACGATTATTATGGATTCAAGACCCTTTTAGTAGTGCTTTAGAGGCATGGCAATCAATGCCCCATTTAACAACACCTTCCATGCATTCGAAAGAAAAATAAAAAATAGAATTGTTCACCCCCTAAAGTGAACAATTCTATCTTAAGGTTTAAATATTTAAGTATTTTGCACATACATAAGCAATCCAATGATACGCCGGATTAAGTCGTAAATTTTCTATTAGCCCCTTTACGATGGCTTTACTGTATGTCGGCTTTTCTATTTCGAGTTTTAACAGCTCCAATGATTCTTTTTCTATAGAATCCTCTATATTATCAATATTCTGTTCAATTAATTGCAGTAACATTTCCTTTGAAAAGTCTGGTTCGCAAGGCTTCGCAATAAAAGTAACAAGTTCCTCTGTAATAAATGGTATCGTCGTATGACGTGCAATAATATCTGTTTTCTCTGCTAAAGATTTCGCAAGTTGTTCTAAATCAAGAGGCATATCTGAAAAAATAAACAGTTCCGCATAGCTCTTCATAAAACCTTTTATACAATACATGACATCGTATTTTGTTTTTTGTAATTTATCCTGATACAGTTGCTCCAGCATAAAAATGATAGATTTAGACATCTCTGCTTCATACGCTGTTATTTTATAAAAAAGCTCTTTTTTTGTTAGAAAAACCTTTTCGTTAAAAAATACCCTAGCAGACGCAGAGTGTTCTTTGAATGCCTTAAAGATACTTTTATAAAATTCAACCAACATCGTTTCTTTGTTATACGTCCCTCTGACTACGCGGTCAACATCTGTAATGAAGTGTTGTAAATAGTAGTCAACCATAGAGATAACAAGCTCATCTTTTGTTTTGAAGGATAAGTAAAATGCACCCTTAGAAATCCCACAACGTTCTGTTATTTGCTGTACAGATGTAGCCTCAAAACCTTGTTCAGAAAACAACTCTAATGCTTTCTCCATAATTAATTGCTTTTTTAACATATTTTTAACTCTCTCCTAATGCATTTCGTTGACAAATGACCGATTAGTCATTAGTATAAATAATTGAATTTAGTTAGTCAATAAAGGGTAGGTGTGAAGGTGAAAGGTTTAGTTAATTTCGTATTGAAAAACAAATTGGCAGTGTGGTTATTAACAATTATCATCACTGTCTCTGGTATTTATTCCGGTACAAGAATGAAAATGGAATCTATACCTGATATCTCAATCCCATACTTAATTGTCATGGGCGTATATCCTGGTGCAACGCCTGAACAAGTCATGAATGATCTTTCCATCCCATTCGAGAAATCTATAGAAAGTTTAGAAGATGTGAAGGCAGTTTACTCAACATCCTCTTCCAACGTAGCACAAGTGCAAGTTGAATACGACTATGGCATTGATATGGATGAAAAAAAGCGTCAGTTAGAAGCAGCTTTAGATAATTTAAAATTACCTGAAGGTGCCCAGGAGCCAACTATTATGGCTATCAGCATGAATATGATGCCAGTAGTAGCTCTATCCGTAAGTAGCTCTAAGGAAGATATTGTCGATCTTACATCTACAGTAGAAGATATTTTACTTCCTAAAATTGAAAAAATTGATGGTGTTGCCTCTGCAACCATTACAGGTCAGCATATTGAACAAATATCATTTAAATATGATGAAGAAAAAATGGCCGCTTTAGGTTTAACAGAGGAATCAGTCAAGCAAATGATTCAAGCAAGCGATATGTCCTTGTCACTTGGATTATATCAATTTGCTGTTGGCGAACAAGCAGTTTCCGTAGACGGTAAAGTTCAATCCGTAGATGAACTAAAAGATTTATTAATTCCAGTCACACCTTCAGCAACAAATCCTTCACCATTCGTTCGTCTAGGTGATATTGCAAAGATTGAAGTAGAAGGTAAAGTACAATCTGTGTCCCGTACAAACGGTCAAGATGCTATCGCAATTCAAATCGTTAAGGGTCAAGATGCTAACACTGTAACTGTTGTTAATGCCGTTAAAGACCTTATGAAAGATGAAGAAAAACGTTTAGATGGTCTAAACGTAGATATCTCTCTTGACCAAGGTGCCCCAATCGAAGATTCTGTCTTTACTATGATTGAAAAGGCAGTATTTGGTGGTGCAATTGCTGTATTAATCATCTTGTTATTCTTACGAGATTTCAAATCAACAATTATTTCGATTGTTTCAATTCCTGTTTCAGTTTTCATGGCATTACTACTGCTAAACTGGATGGATATTACATTAAATATTATGACTCTTGGTGCGATTACCGTGGCCATCGGACGTGTTATCGATGACTCGATTGTAGTTGTTGAAAATATTTATAGACGTATCCATTTAAAACAAGAAAAATTAACAGGTCGTGCTTTAATTCGTGAAGCAACAATTGAGATGTTTAAACCGATTCTTTCGTCAACATTAGTGACAGTGGCTGTATTTGCTCCACTTATTTTTGTAGGTGGTATGGTTGGTGAATTATTCATGCCATTTGCACTGACAATGACGTTTGCATTAGGTGCATCATTATTAGTAGCCATTACAATTGTACCTGCATTATCTCATTTCTTATTCCGTAAAAAATTATACGGTGAGAAAAAAGAAAGCCAGCATAAAGAAGTTGGTAAACTAGCAACATGGTACAAAGGCGTGTTAGAAAAAGCTTTAAATCATAAAATTATTACGTCTCTCATTGCGATTTTCTTACTTGTAGGTTCATTAGCGTTAACTCCTTTAATTGGGTTTAGCTTTATGGGATCACAGGAAGAAAAAGTTATGTACCTAACATATACCCCTTCAACTGGAGAGCTTGCAGATGAAACTGCGGCTAATGTTGAAAAAGTAGAAAAAGAATTAATGAAACGTAAAGACGTTGATATTTTACAAGTTTCCATTACAGATGCGAACAATGTCGATCCATCAGCTATGATGATGGGCGGAGGCGCTGGCGGTGCTTTAATGTACCTAATCTTTGATCCAGATATGAAAGACTTCCCTAAAGCACGTGAAGAAGTGGAAGACTATGTATTTAATATCGGTCAATCAGGAGAATGGAAATCTCAGAATTTCTCTTCAATGTCTATGTCTTCAAACGAAGTAAGCTACACACTCTACAGTGATGACTTAGATAAACTACGAGATGCTGTCAATCAAGTTGAAGGTGCTTTAAAAGATGTGGATGGCCTTGAAGATATTAAATCTGATAATGAGGATCCATATGTAGAAAATGTACTAAAAGTAGAACAAAAGAATGTCCTTCAATATGGTTTAACAACGGCTCAAATCGTGATGGCTTTAAATGCCAACACATCACAAGAAGTTTTAACAACGGTGAAAAATGATGGAAAAGATATTGATGTCATTGTTCAGCGTGATGCTAAAGCAGCCGCGACTTCACTTGATGATGTTTTAGCAACTGAAATTAAAACAGCATTAGGCACAACGATGACTATTGGTGAGCTAGTAGACCTTGAAGAAGGTACGACTCTTAACTCACTATCTCGTTCAAAAGGTGAATACTTCGCAACTGTATCCGGTACAATTATCGGCGATGATATTTCAAAAGCAACTTCTGCTGCCGATAAGAAAATTGATAAATTAGATTTACCAAAAGGTGTAACAACAGGTGTTGCTGGTGTTGCTGCAGATATGCAAGAAACATTCACGAAGCTGGGTGTTGCTATGCTAGCGGCCATAGCGATTGTATACTTCATTTTAGTTGTTACATTCGGTGAAGGTTTAGCTCCGTTCGCTATTCTCTTCTCACTTCCATTCGCCGTAATCGGTGCATTTGTTGGTTTATTCGTAACCGGTCAAACGATTTCTGTTTCTGTTATGATGGGCCTACTGATGTTAATCGGTATCGTCGTGACCAACGCCATCGTATTAGTTGACCGTATTATTCATATGGAACATGATGGTCTAGCCATGCGTGAAGCTATTCTAGAAGCCGGCGCTACACGTTTACGCCCGATTCTTATGACAGCCATTGCAACAATCGGTGCGATGGTTCCTATGGCACTTGGTTCTGGTGGTAGTGGATTAATATCAAAAGACTTAGCCATTACTGTAATTGGTGGTTTATTATCTTCCACTCTATTAACATTAGTTGTTGTACCAATCGTGTATGAAATGCTTTCAAAAATGTTAAAGAAAAATCGTAAAGATACGGAAGAAAATTAATAAAAAACAGCTACTCATGCGGTTCAATCGCTTGAGTAGCTGTTTTATTATTTATTGAACTTCTTTTACTACAAAGGCTTCCTTGCTTTCTATACCTGTAGCAGATACAGCCTTAATGCCGTATGTATAGCTTTGCTTAGCAAGAGCTGACTTGTCCACAAATTGAGTGATGCCATCCTTATTATAAACAACATCCACTATATTTTGAGGGTCTTGGTAAGAGCCTTCTTTATTCCCTTTAAAACGATAAATAACATACTTACGTGGCTGTGTTTCATTATCGTCAATAATTTCAATCTTACGACCTGCCGCTTCCTTTGTCACTTCTACATAAGTTGGCTTGTTCGGCACTGTGTCATCATTCCAGGTTGTTTCTGGTGTCAATGCCGTATAATTATATAATTGTTGACTTACAATTGTTGCATAGCCTAATTTATTAGTTTGAAAGCTTCTTAACGAGAAATGCATTTGCCCATCGGCTGCTACCTTTTCTGAACGATTGTCTAGTATTTGACTTGGCAATTCCATTTTATTTTTCCACGCAGCATCACTGTCATTACCAACTTTGTAATCAGCCAGCCCGATGTATAGATGAACAGGGTGCGTTTTTGCATATGTTTGTACTTCGTGGCTCCACCAATTTAGCAATGTCCCATATTTCGCAACAGACAATGTTCTGGACCAATAAATTTGTGGGGTAATATAATCAATCGTGCCATTTTGAATCCACGTTCTGACGTCTGCATATAAATCATCGTAATTATTGACACCAGCTCGTGTATCACTTCCTGTGTTATCCAATGATTTATTACGCCATACTCCAAATGGTGAAATACCAAATTGTACATATGGCTTTGTTTCTTTTATGGCTGTATAAAGATTTTCTACAAGCTTGTTCACATTATCTCTTCGCCAATCCTCCACTTTTTTAAAGGAAGCACCATATTTTTTGTAGGCTGCTTGATCCGGGAAAACCTCATTAGCGATTTTGTATGGATAAAAATAATCATCCATATGAACGGCATCCACATCATAATTGGCTACTAGCTCACTTACTATTTCAACTAAATAGTCTTGCACCTCAGGTAAGCCAGGATTTAAGTAATATTGTTTGCCATATTTAACAACCCAGTTTGGATGAGTTCTAGCTACGTTATCGGCAGCAAGGTCAGTAAGCTTTTGTCCAGACATTGTTACACGATAAGGATTCATCCAAGCATGCAATTCCATCCCTCGTTTATGTGACTCCTCTACTATTATCTCAAGAGGATCGTAACCGGGATTTGTACCTTGCTTTTTCCCTGTTATGTAGGACGACCATGGGGCTAGCTCAGACGCATACATTGCATCATTTGTTGGTCTTACTTGATAAATAACCGTATTGAATCTATTGGCTTTTAATTGATCCAATGTTTGGCGTGCCCAAGCCGTGTACTGCTCCTTCGTCATACCTGCTTTCATATCAAGATTAAGAACTGTTGAAATCCAGACAGCCCGCATTTCTCTTTTCGGCTGTGTCGTGCTTGCCTTCACTGTATTAGCAGGGATTGCCGATAGGCATAACACCAAAATCATAGTGACTAAAGCAATAAATTTCCATTTACTATTTTTATTTCTCATATTTCCTCCATTTGCTATTTTTCTATTTTAGTATATGATAAGTTCTCCCTATATGCACGTCCCCGAAACAACTTTTTCACTTGATGGTCCAAGTCATGTAATCTTAATTCCTCCATTGATTTACAAGAAGCATGAAACAAATTAATTCTTATGCGGCATCTCGTTTAATAAATGAACTAAATACCCCCACAATATGTATAATTTTAAAATCCCCTCAAAAAATAGATGACCTTTATATACATGATTATTCCAAGTTTATATAATGATTGTTACAATTTCCTTATTTTAAAATCCCACCTAATTTTTGTTTGATTCTTTCTTTACCCGATCATGAACTGTATGCTACAATCAACACAGCTTATATAGAACGGAGGGTATTCCAAATGACAGCTTCAATTAGACTACGATTTCACATTACAAATTAAATATGCATACACTTTGCCTGCTGTGCAAGGAAAATGGAATTAGGTCTAGTCTGTTTTAGGAATACTGGAAAAGAGGGGACTTCTACTCCCCTTTTTTTTGTTGTCTTTTTACTTTCCACACAGGCACTACTGTTAGAAAGGGATGACGAATTTGGAACATTGGAAACGTAACACAATACTTTTTTTAAGTAGTCAAACGATTTCACTTTTTGGCTCTGCTCTTGTGCAATATGCCATTACATGGTATATCACGCTTACAACGCAATCAGGTAGCATGATGACCATTTCGATTATTTGTGGCTTTTTACCAACCTTCTTCTTAGCACCTATTGCTGGTGTCTGGGCAGATCGCTATAACCGAAAATGGCTGATTATCCTGGCAGATGGCCTAATCGCCTTGTCCACGCTCATTTTAGCCATTTTATTTTTAATCGGCTATGATGAGCTCTGGCTACTATTTGTTATATCAGCGGTACGCGCAGTTGGTGCAGGTATTCAAACACCAGCTGTTGGCGCAATTTTACCGCAATTTGTACCTGAAGAGCATTTAATGAAAGTTAATGGTGCAAATAGTAGTATTCAAGCTTTTATTATGATTCTTGCCCCTATGGCAAGTGGAGCATTATTAACGATGGCTTCAATCGAGTCTATTTTCTTTATTGATGTTACGACGGCTGCTATTGCCATCGCTATCTTCTTAATATTTCTGCACATTCCTGCACATGCAAAAGCTAATCAGCCACAAACAACAGGCTATTTTAGTGATATGAAACAAGGCTTCATCTACATTAAAAAGCATGCTTTCTTAAAGCATTTGTTCCTGTTCTTTGCCTTTTTCATGCTGCTCGCTGCACCTGCTGCCTTTTTAACACCTTTACAAGTTACCCGTAGCTTTGGTAATGATGTCTGGCGTTTGACTGCCATCGAGATGGCCTTTGCCATTGGGATGTTAATTGGTGGTATTGCAATTGCAACATGGGGTGGCTTTAAAAATAAAGTGCATACGATGACATTATCTGCCTTATTATTTGGTCTTTGTACAATGGCTCTAGGAGTCATACCTGTTTTTTGGCTGTATCTTATGATCATGACCGTTACTGGAATAGCTATGCCAATCTTTAACGCACCCGCAACAGTGTTATTACAAGAAAAAGTGGATAGTGATTATATGGGAAGAGTATTTGGCATTCTCAGTATGATATCTACCTCTATGATGCCTTTAGGTATGCTAATCTTCGGTCCAATTGCAGATATTATTGCTATCGAGTGGCTACTTATCGGTACAGGAATCCTCTTATTTATCCAAGGATTTTTCCTGTTTGGCAGTAAAGTCTTATTAAAAGCTGGCAGACCTACTACTGAGCATATGGATGTTGAAACGCTAGAAAAAAAGTGAAGACTTCGTATAAGAGACCGTTGCTGTTGATAAAAAATAATTAAAACGTAGCTTTTATATTTTAGACGCTAAAAAACCCTGTTTTATGCAGGGCTCAGACTGTTGACAAAAGTCATCGAGAAGTTCAGTCTCGACGGCTTTTGTCATTTTTTCTTCTTTTTTTATTTTCAATATTTGATAAATAATTGCCATTTTCAATATAATCTTCGAGCATAGTTGCTATTTTATGGAACCAAATGTAAGCATCGCCTGCATGGACGATTTTTGGGGACCTCATAAGGTTGTCCATCGCATATCCTGCTTTTCCTGAATATGGAGTTATTATGTAGAAGTTGATTGGAACGGAGGGCGGCGACTCCTGCGGGAAAAGCGGGAAAGTCGAGATCTGGACTGAGCGCAGCGAGGGAAGCAGCTCAACCCCGCCCGCGGAAAGCGTCCGCCCTTCGTTCCAATCAAAGGCGTTACTTTATTTTATTGTAAAAGAAAAAAGACTGTAGGAAAACTCAAAAATTATTGAGTTTGTCTACAGTTGAAAGCCCTGCTTTACCTCTTGCTTCAATACGTGAATGATACCTATTCGCGCTAAAAAAATGATAAAGTCTACATGATTTACTTCTTTTTCCTCTTTTGCCCGATTAACAATGTGATTTGTGCCATCGTGAATGGTAATGAAGATTTTTTCCGATAGGCTACATATTTGGGTACCCAAAAATCTGCATATTTTAACTTGAAGTTTTTTAATCCTTTAAAATGATAAAAATGCTGTCCATGTAGAAAGATTTGTGCAGCTATTTTTTCACTTAAAAAGGAATATCTAGACTGTCCGACATTGGATAAAGGCGACATCCCCATATTAAAAACACGATAGCCTTCCGATTTTGCCCATTCAAATAATGATAGGAAAATAAAATCCATTGTTCCAGATGGTGATCCTGGCTTAAAACGCATTAGATCTACTGACAACCTTTCGCCTTGATCATACATAGGCATAATACTAGCAAAACCGAACGTTCCTTGCGCACCACGTAAAACAGCAATATTGGAAGTGCTTAAATAGTGTTCATCAAAAAAACCTAGTGAAAAACCTTTCTCTGCCCTTCCCTGCAACCATTTTGTTGAAACCTCTTTCAATTCCTTCATGACTTCCTGAGAATAAGGTGGGCTCATTATTTCCACTATATAATTTTCCCGTTCAAACTTATTTCTTATCGCTCGACTGCCCTTCATTTCTTTACCCGTGAACGTAAATTTCTCTAAATCTACAAAGGCTTCCTCTCCAAGCTTAAAGAAACTATATCCATACTCATGTAATGCAGAGAAAATTTTATTGTTAATTTCATAAAAGACAGGTGTATAGCCATGACGATCAGCCAATTCCAAAAATTCCTGGATAGCAGATAAAAAATCAGATTCATTCCCAACCGGATCTCCAAGAACGATCATCTTATCTGCATAAATTTGATAAGAGAATAAAACAGTTCCTTTTTCATTCCAATGTACAAATTTATCATGCAAAAAAATCAAATGTGAATACTCCGTTCCTTCATAGGACTTCAAATGATCTTGAATAGCTTCCTCCTGCTCTTTAGATAAAAGCTTTACCATTTTTTTAGGTGTCCGTATAAAATAGCCTATATAAAAAATAACAATGGCAATCAGAATGCCGATGATTGCACTATTAAAGAGGTCCCGATAATCGGTTATCATATAGTCTTGTAGGGCACTAGGGAAATGAATTTTAGCGGAGGGTAAATTGACATAGCCAATTACCACATACATCGCTGTGATAACAGTTACTACAACAAGATCAATGATGACAATCCCCCACGTCAAAACATAACTTTCTCGATAAAACTGCTTTTTGGACACCATTAATAACACTGCGACAATGACTAAAAAAATGGCTTCCTCATAATCAAAACCCTTAAAAAGTGAAAATAACGCCGAACTACTTAGCACCACAATCGCGAGCTGGTATGCCCTTTTTACTTTGTATTTGATTCCCCTACATAATCCTAGCAGTATAAAGCCAGCTGCTACGGTCAATTGATGGGATACATTCATAATGGGCGAGGATAAAAACTCCTGAGCAATCTTTAGACGACTTAGTACCCCAGGCAAAGCTGCAGATAGCAATAAAATAATGCCAGCTATAAACACCAATATGGTTAATAGCGTATGGCTTAGTTTCTGAAAAATAATAGTAGGTAAGTCATCCCAAGATTCATTCCAACGCATCCAATATTCTTTAATAAATAAGAGTGCGGAAACTAAAAATGGTAGAACAAAATAGCCGACACGGTACAAAATTAATAGGAACAGCACCTTTTCATCAGCAATTCCTATACTTTGTGTTCCCCATAAAAAAACGAGATCAAAGGAGCCAACTCCTCCAGGTATCATACTGACTATTCCTGCACTAGAAGCAATTAAAAATATGGGAATTAAAGCTGATAAACCAATTGGAATCTTCAAAATGAGCGTTAAAGCCCAGATCACAAAAAATACAGCTAGCCACTCTGCTACTGAAGTGATCATTAATTGAAGTGATATTTTTGGTTTTAAAGAACTTTCCTTTTTATAGCGAATCAGATACGTCGCCAAAAAAGCTAGTACATATAGGCTGACAAGTATAACAGCAATCGATAACCATCGTTCTTCTTTGAGCATTGGAAAATCCCAAAAGAATATATACATAAACCACGTTAACAAAGAAATTCCAGTTAAATAAAACAGTGTCACCGAAGCAATACTTTTTATCATGCCTTCTTTATCTTCTTTATATTTTGAATAAAAGTAATCACGTAAGAATATACCTACTAACCCGCCAAAGCCAATAAGATTCGAAAAGGTATTAACAATAAATGAATGATTAAGTAAATTACGTTTATTGATTTTAATACCTAATATATTTACTAAAATAACATCGTAAAATATCATGGGCGTAATCGCGACAAAGGTAATCAGAAAAATTAATAAAAGCTCCCATAGCTGCAGCTCATTCACTTCTTTTTGTAGTAAACGAACATCTATCCCACTCACTGTTTGTTGAATTTCATAAATAGCTATCGCCAAAAGTATTACTGGGAATAAAATTTTCAAAAATTTCAACAGTGCCTCTTTTCGAATGTTAAACATATGCCTAACCTACTTCCCATAAGCTAACTTAAAAATTTGCTATTACCTAAACAAGGTAACGGACCATTTCCATATTGTAACGTATTCTTTGCTATATGTATTGTCAAAGTAAGGTACTACTATTCATACTAGTAAATAAACTATTGCACAATGTTACGCTCCTAAATGGCCAACATCAAAAAAGGCCATTTTCATCCCTCTATATAGTAGAGAAATAAAAATGACTATATGGGCTCTAATTTTTTCAGTGACACATACATCTAAGGGGATTATTTTCCCATCTATAAATCTAGAAAACTAATGATTAAATATAATAACGATGAATAGGACGTCCTACACTTCCATATTGGATATCTACTTTTAATAGATTTTGCTTTTCTAAAAAATCAAGATAGCGTCTAGCTGTAACACGTGCTGTACCTATATAAGTAGATACCTCCTCGGCAGATACTGCCCCTTCACTTGTTTGAATATAGGCAAGTACCTTATCTAAAGTAGCTCGATTAAACCCTTTTGGTAGCTCTGCTATCATCATTGCTTCCGCTCCTGTCGTTGTAACGACAATTTGCTCCGGAAGACGTTGCTGCATAAGATGATCTACATCATGTTGGGTTAAATCCTGCATACCGCTTATTTTTTTTCTGTAGCTTTGATAATTTTTTAAAGTTTGCTCAATCCGCTCAAATGTAAAAGGCTTCATAATATAATCATATACACCTAAGTGTAAAATACGTTGCACAGTAGGCATATCGTTCGCGGCAGTTACCGCGATCACATCGACAGGAAGATGCTCCTCTCTAATTTTCCCTAACGTAATAATGCCATCTTGCTCTGGCATAAAAATATCCATAAAGACAAGCTCAGGGGTTAATTGTTTAATTTTTTGAATTCCCTCAATACCATTACTAGCATAGCCAACTAATGAAAAACCTTGAATTTGCTCAATAAATTGCCTGTTCACTTCACGTACCATTGGATCATCTTCAATTAATAAGACATTTATTACATCCATCTATACTTCTCCTAACTCAAATAAAATTAAGAAACTTGTTCCTTTCATAAATTCACTCACTACTTCAATATCTCCATTGCCTTTTCTTACAATTTCATAGACTAAATGCAAGCCAATGCCCCGATTTTCATTCGCCTTTGACGAAAATCCATTTTCAAACATACGATCCTGTACCTCTTTGGACATACCAATTCCATTATCGGAAACGGCTATCGCTAAGACGCCATCATGCTCATCCACAGAGATGGCTACATACTTATTTTCCTTCGAAAGGACATTTAGAGCCTCAAAAGCATTTTCGATTAAATTGCCGAGTAACACAACAAAATCATGGTGATCTACTAGGGGAGGAAAGCGTTTAAAATGGCTTTTTCGATCAATCTCAACCTCGATACCAAGCTCTTTTCCATAGCTTACTTTACTTAATAGCAAACCTGAAATATTTTCATTATGAAAGCGTTCGTTTAAAAATTTCGTCAAGGATGCTTCATTTTCAGTAGTGACTGTAACATATTCGAGGGCTTGCCTTGTATGTCCCAATTGTAATAGCCCAGCAATTGTATGAATCTTATTTTTATGCTCATGGGTTTGCACACGTAATGCTTGAACAAAGGCTTTTACACCTGTTACTTCCTCCGCAAGCTTTTTCACAGTTGTTAAATCTTTAAACATAGCAACTGCACCAACTAACTCGCCATTGACAATAATCGGTACACGATTACTTAAGATACTATGATGATTAATGTACAGCTCTTGATTGTAAACAGGTGTTGCTGTTTCAACAATTTCAGGCAAACGGGTATCGGGCAATACATCATAAATTTTTTGTCCAATACAGTCCTCTATTTTCCTAGTAACGCCTAAAATAACAGCCGCTTTCTCATTAAAAATTGTTATATTCATTTCCTTATCAACGGCTATTATTCCTTCATGCATCGCATTAAACGTTTCTGTTCTTTCCACATACATTTTTGCAATTTCATGAGGTTCAAGCCCAAACATTTGTTTTTTTATATGCCGTCCAAGTGTATATGCACCAAAAATACTGAAAATCAGCGAGATAACAATGGTGATCATAATTTCTCGCTCATAGCTTTGTAGCATTTCTAACAAAGTCGGTAATGAATAGCCAACTACTACAATCCCCACTTGTTCCCTATTGTCATTTATAATGGGCACAAAAGCGCGTATCATAACACCCGATTCTCCACGTGCCTTCGATACATAATAATGCTCACTAAATGCTGCATTTAAATCCTGCGACTCACTGTGCTCTCCTAATTCCTTACTTACCGGATGTGATAATTTAATACGTTCCATATTCATCACAACAATATACTCTGCCTTATTAATCACCCTAATGCCATCTACTATTTTATTAATATTTTTCGCGGATTCTTTTATATTGTCATTGTTCAAATGAACACTTAACTCTGGCACATTCGATACGGTTCGTGCTACAAGCATTGCCCGCTGACCATAATCTTTTTCTTGTTCAGATAATAAGTTACCGAGTACAAAAATACCACCTAGTAAAAAAGAGAGTGCAATGATTAAAAATGTCACTAACAGTATTTTGCCGTTCACAGGCATTTTCATCATTCAATAGTTCCTTCCTTTCAAATTCGCATTCTCATTAGTAGTGGTACACTTTTTATGATATGGATTTAAGATTATCTGCAAAAAATTCTTTTGACAATACTTTAGTTTATATAAGTGGCAGAAAATATTGAATTTAATGAACAATATTATAATTTGTTTATTTTTAATGAACTTTATTATTACTTTATGCTTTTGTATTATAACAATAATATATTAACTATAGCGTACCATAACAGAGATAGTTATTGATATTACTATATTTATATGTGAATATAAGGAAATGTACTTAATGAACGTTATGTTTCTTATTTTCTAAATCTCTTTTTTTAAGAAGTATTCGCTATGATAATTCTAGTGAAAGCGATATCAAAGAGAAAATTTAGAAAAGAGGTAGCCAAAAATGAAATTACTGAAAAATTTGACTGTTCAAGTTATAGTAGCTATCATCCTTGGGATTATTGTCGGAGCCATTTTCCCCGAGTTCGGTGCTAGTTTAAAAATCTTAGCAGATCTATTCATTAAATTAATTAAAATGTTAATTGCTCCAATTATCTTCCTAACAGTCGTTATCGGAATTGGCAGTATGGGCGATATGAAAAAGGTCGGGAAAATCGGAGGTAAAGCATTACTTTACTTCGAAATCGTTTCTACAATTGCCTTAGCAATCGGCATTGCTGTTGCTCTAATTGTAAGTCCTGGTACAGGCTTAGATACATCAGGAGCATCGGATGCAGATATTTCGAAATATACAACTGCTGCAGCCGAATCTGAGCAGGGCTTAGGTGCATTTATCTCTAGTATTATTCCGGAAAATGTAGTTGGCGCATTGGCAACTGGTCAACTATTACCCGTTCTATTTTCTGCTATTTTATTTGGCTTAGCAGCTGCCTCAATTGGCGCACCTGCAAAACCAGTCATCACATTCTTTGAGCAAGTAGCAGAAATTTTCTTCAAGATTGTCAGTATGGTGATGAAAATATCACCAATCGGAGCTTTTGGTGCAATGGCCTATACAATTGGGAATTTTGGATTAAAATCTTTAGGTAATCTAGGTCTATTAATGGCTGCTGTCTATATTACAATGTTTTTATTTGTTGTCTTTATTTTAGGTGGCATTGCAAAGTTCTTTGGATTTAATATTTTTAAATTTATTGCTTACATTAAAGATGAGATTTTCTTAGTAATTGGGACTTCCTCTTCTGAATCTGCCCTACCATCTATGATGCGAAAGCTTGAGAATTATGGTTGCTCGAAGCAGGTTGTAGGTTTAGTCGTTCCTACTGGGTACTCCTTCAATCTAGATGGGACTTCCATTTATCTATCAATGGCTGCCTTATTTATTGCACAAGCATATGGAATGGACCTAACTTGGATTCAAATCATTACACTACTCGGAATTTTAATGATTACTTCTAAAGGTGCAGCGGGTGTAACAGGTTCAGGATTTATTACATTAGCAGCAACTTTAGCTGCCTTCCCAATGATACCAGTAGAGGGAATAGCACTTTTAATTGGTGTCGATCGTTTTATGTCTGAGGCTCGTGCTGTTACAAATTTAATTGGTAATGGCGTAGCATGTGTTGTAGTATCGAAATCCGAAAAAGAATTTGATGTAGCGATGGAAGAACGTGCCCTTCAAGGGAAGGCCACTATAGTATCCTAAGAAAAAGGGCAGTGATGACAGCCATGGCTGTTTCACTGCCCTTCTTATGTTTTTTATCCAAGGGTAGACTATGAAAAACAATGATGTTTAAACTCTAGTAAAATGGTGAAAGTGTATAGGAAGAGGTGATCATAAATGACTAATAAAAAACAATCAAAAACGCGTTATACAAACAATCCCGATGTGTTGGATACAGGGAAGGAAAGTATTTTTGATAAACATGAGGATATGAAAACCGTTGATCCTATACCTGTCGAAGAACTAAATGAAAAAGTCAAAGATGAACAGCATAAAACGAAAACAAAGGACTCCTCTGCAACCGATAAGCGCTATCCGTAAAAAGAAATTTTGGCTAGTAGAAGTGTCCACAGATGATGAATATTCCCTCATCTACCTGTTAGAAAAAGTTGACCCCATTCATTCTGAGGTCAGCTTTTTTGTATACACTAATGTTAAAGGAGGAAAACATATGCAATATATTATTCCCATTTTGAAAACGGAAAGGCTACTTTTAAGACCTATTACCCAGCAGGATATAGAGGCTATGTTCGTTTATACCTCTCAAGAAAATGTAGCCCGTTATGTTACATGGCATGCCCATACAAGTATAGAGGATACTAAAACTTTTTTGATGCTCATATTAAGTGGGTATGAACAAGGCAATCATCTACTTTGGGGTATTGAATATTCTGGGACGCTCATTGGCACAATCGACTTTGTAACGATTGATCACACACATAAATTGGGAGAAATCGGTTATGTTCTTTCAGAAGATTATTGGAATAAAGGATTAACAACGGAGGCCACAAAAAAGCTGATTGACTTTGGATTTAAAGAATTGAAACTCGTCCGTATTCAAGCGAGATGCTTGGAAGAAAACATTGGTTCTCAAAAAGTGATGGAGAAGTCCGGAATGCAGTTTGAAGGGCTGTTACGCAAAAGTATGTTCATTAAAGGACAATATAAAAATGTCAAAATGTACGCTATAACTGATGATGATGCAAGGAAACCATCATAAATAAAGCCTTGCCACATTAGCAAGGCTTTGTACTTATAACCATTGTTCGATACAGTATATCTTTTTAGCTGTAGCATCTAGCCTCACTCGTTTACCGATTGCTATCGGATGCATAGGCTGTGTGTGACAAATATCCACTTCCGCCAAAATAGGTATGTGTATACCGTCCAATTGTTCTAATAAAATATCAGATGGCTGGCGTCCGGTTCCTAGATCATCGTAACATTCATGCTTACCCAAAATAATTCCACTTATTTTGTCAAAAATTCCGTGCAATTTGAGCATCGCAAAATTCTTTTCCACGATCGCTGCATTTTTCATACAATCTTCCATTAATAAAATATCACCTTCAGCAATGGCAGGGAAATAAGGTGTCCCAATAAAACCATACATGGCATTAACATTCCCCCCCATTAGCCTTCCCTCTATAACTCCCTCTCGAACGGTTTTCCATTCATTCTTGATTACCTTTTTCTCTACTGTTTTCTCCAGCCAATTGACCGGCTCATCTGACCAATAAGAAGGCTTCTGTATTTCATAAGGGAGTGTTTGAGGCTGCAAGAAATACTCCTCAAAAAATTTGTATGTATCGTTGACTAATGGCTCAAACTCGCCAAAGGATGGCACGAGCGCTGGACCATAAAATGTTGAAATACCAGTCTTCGCATAAAGTGCCAGTAGAATGGCTGTTGCATCAGAGTAACCTATAATGATTTTTGGGTTTCGTTGGAAAGCCTCATAATCAATATAAGGCAGCATACTATTGGAATTGGTACCTCCAATGGTAGACATAATAATATCCACGCTAGGATTGCGGAGTAATTCATTTAATTCCTCTGCTCGTTTTTGTGGTGAGCCTGAGCGATAATAATCAGATTTGCCAGTAAGAGAACCTTCTACAATATGAACATCTTTCTCTTCTAGAAATGCTTTTGCACGCTCAAAACGTTTCGTCGCAGAAACCGTCGCTGGAGAGGAGGGTGAAAAAATACCGATAGTCGTCATCTTTTACTCCTTTTCTTATACAAGTTTTGACATGTAATATTCATTGATGTATTGTCCATCTACATACAAGGAATCCCGTTTCGTTCCCTCTATTTCAAAGCCCATTTTCTTATATAAAGCAACTCCGGCCTCATTATTTTCCATAACCGTTAACTCGAGACGATGGATATTATTATCTTTAGCCCATTGTTCTACATGATTAAATAAGGCTGTTCCAATTTTTCTGCCTCTATAATGACTATGGATGCCAATGACAAGATAAGCACGATGAGCAATTCTTGTTGCTTCATTCCCTTGTGCAATTAAATAAGCCACCACCTTATCATTTATTTCTGCTACGAATAAGGCTGAATGACGGCTATGATAAAGCTTTTCTAAATAATTTGCAAATGTCTCGGGCTCCATTTTTCGCTCGCCAGGACCAAATAACATCAGATTGGATGCCTCCGCATTTGTCATAACTGCTATAATTTGAACACTATCATTTCTTGTTGCTTCTCGTATTCGCATGTAAAGTACCTCACTTCCTATTTTTTGTCTTTATCCATTAGAAAAGTTTATCTAAAACCCCCAATCTCTGCTTTTAAAGCTTTAGCATGTTTGACCTGACTATAATTTTATTCCCTTTTACTAGCATTGGATTTTAGCAACTAATTTTTCATCGTTAAAAAATTCATAGACCGCTTGCTCTCGACCAAATCTTTCAAGTACCTGTACTTTTTTCATCCCTAGCTTTTCGAGTAGTCGACAAGATGCACGATTAGCTGTTTGTGTCTCTGCCACGATAGAGGAGATATTTAAATACGTCAAACCCTCCTCAATCACTTGCGTTAGAACTTCAAATGCTAACCCTCGCCCCCAATACTCGGGTAAAAATTGATAGGAAAGTTCATACATCTCATGCTCATGATACTCATCGATGGATACAAGGCCTATAAATTCCCCTGTTTTCTTTAATGAGATATAAAAATATGTATTAGGAAATGGTGCCTCTAGCATGCCTCTAAAGGAAGCTTCGATATAATTTTTTTGTGGAATTCCTCCAAGATACTCTCTGACGCTTTCATTTGTGTAGAGACCTTGAATATCCATGTAATGTTCTGGTTGTATACGTTCGATCACACATCGATTAGATATAAACTTCATGTATTTACCCCCTCTTTATGTCAAAGTTTAATCGAACTGCCATACTGAAATCAAACATTTTTTTCCAAGTAGTACTTTCCTATAAACTAAAAAATAGTGACCAGCCATATGTGCTGTGTCACTACCTTCATTAATGTTGATATTGCTCAAGTAAACGTTGCGTATTGGTTGATTGTTCTAAAACTTTTTTCTCTTGAGCCCAATAAATCATATATTGATCGTCACCGATTGGAAAAACCATTTGTTGCAATTCTTCGCTTAGCCCAGAGCTAATCGCTACCTTTAAAATGTCCACTTCATAAAGCGGTTTGTCCTTTATTTTATAAACAATATGATAGGCGGGCTCTTCTTCAAAAATTGCTCGTTCTTTTTTAGAAAGCTTCTTTACATGACTTAAAGGGTATTTTTCAATAAAGTTCTTCGCCTCGCCGTCAGACCCTCGAAATACCGTTTGTTCCCCTTGGAATAATTCGATTGAATCAATATTTGTAGCTTCATCTAAAATAAAAGAAATCGCTTCCTTCTCATTTTTTTCACGAGATTGCATAACAAAAATTCCGATCAGTAAAATAGCTGCAAATATAATTAGTCTCCATCTTCGTTTTGTCATTGCCAATTACCCATTCAATGCCTTTTTTACGAAACGATTTATATCAACATCAGCACCAATTACAAGCATAATATCTCCCAATAAAATCTTATCACTTGCCTGAGGTGATACGATAATATCAGCACCACGCTTAATCCCTACGATGTTAATCCCATATTTAGCTCGAATATCTAAATCCATAATCGAATATCCAGCAATAGCATCATTCGCCTTTAATTCCATAATAGAGTGTTCATCTGAAAGCTCTAAATAATCTAGTACTGTATTCGATAGCATATTATTGGCAATACGAATACCCATATCTCTTTCAGGATGGACTACAAAGTCGGCACCAATTTTCCGCAATACCTTCTCATGGTAATCATTTTGAGCCTTTACTGTAATTTGCTCAACACCAATTTCTTTTAAAATAATGGTTGTTAAAATACTTGCTTGAATATCTTCCCCAATTGCTACAATCACATGTTCAAAATTACGAATACCTAATGAATTTAGAACCGATTCATCTGTTGAATCTGCAATGACGGCTTGTGTAGCAATAGAAGCAAATTCGTCTACACGCTCTGAGGAATGGTCGATTGCCATCACTTGAGCACCCTGACTCATTAATTCACGAACAATACTTCCCCCAAAACGTCCAAGCCCAATGACCGCAAACTCTTTTTTCATCATAAAAAATCCCTCCGAAAACTACTATACCATCATTGTAGCGTATTCTTTGCGATATGTATTGTCAAAACAAGACCCGGTTCGTCATTGTTGGACAACGCTTTAAGCATAAAAAAAGACGAGGACCTAAATCCCCGTCATCACTTACTATGATTATTCAGCGTTACGCATTTCATCTAGTACGCGATTTACACGTTTTTCTAACATTTTCATACCGCTACCACCAGCTTGCATATGGCGCAGCTGACCATCTTTATCGAACACAAAATAAGCAGGTACATATTGGTTTTCAAAAGCATCTGTTAACTTCATTTCGCTATCCACAAAGATTGGTTGCGCAATGTCATGCTCAGCCGCTACTGCCTTAATCGTCTCTAAATCAGTATCTGCTTCAGAACGTGGCATATGTACTGCTACAACATTTAGCTCATCTTTATATTGATCACGGAAATTATTAACATCTGGCATAGCTTCTTTACATAAATGACAGCTCACTGACCAGAAATGGATTAATGTTGGTTTTTTGCCTACTAGTTCTGCTTTTGTTACTTCACCATTTAACCAAGTTGTTGCGCCAACTAGTTCTGGCATTTGTTCACGAAGTTTCATGAAAAATCCTCCTCTATTAAATCGTTGTTCTTTAGATGCTTGAATGGTTGGGTAAAACTCCTCCCAAAAATATATTGCCATCTAAGATAAAGTAAATTAGCACTCGCCACTTACTTAAAAGTCCCCACAAGCATGTCGTGGGGACTCTTTATTTGTTACATCATGACGCAACTCTATTTTATTATAGAGTTGCTTGACCTGGACGCCAGTTTGCTGGGCAAAGACCGCCAGTTTGTAATGCTTGAAGTACACGTAACGTTTCATCAACATCACGGCCGATGTTATTATCGAATACTGTTTGGTATTTTAATTCACCTTCTGGATTAATGATGAATAAACCACGTAGCGCGATACCTTCTTCTTCAATTAACACACCGTAATCTTTAGAAACTTGGTGGTTTGTATCCGCAGCTAATGGATATTTTAATTCACCAAGACCATTTTGAGTACGGTCTGTATTAATCCATGCTAAGTGAGTGTGGATTGTATCAGTAGAAACACCGATTACTTCTGCATCTAAGTCTTCGAACTCGTCATAACGATCGCTCATTGCTGTGATTTCTGTTGGACATACAAATGTGAAGTCCATTGGATAGAAGAAAAGTACTGTCCATTTATCTTGTGCTTTAATATCTTCTAATGATACTTTACCAAATGATTTGTCTGAAAGTACTGCTTCCATTGTAAAGTCAGGTGCTTGTTTACCTACCATGCGTTCTGCCATAATAAATCCCTCCGAATAAATATGTAGTTTATATATTCTATTCCATTCGCACAAGCGAACTCGTCTTCTACGATAGCAGAGTAAACGTAGTTTTTCAAACAAGTAAGCTCCGCCCCATTACCTGATTGTAGTGAGTCGACAAAAAATCGTCAAATCCAAAATTGGAATTTCTGCTACATCCTATTTACTAGCTATTTTTGACAACTATATTCTCCTTTATACAATTTTTTTCTCCCCTACATTTATGACTATTTTTTTAACATTTTACAGCTATTTTTTTCATAAAAAACGATTGCAAATTTTAATTTATTATGTATAATTGTAATGGTTTTAGTAAACTAAAAGTTTCGTTAAAGTAAACTTCATATTTCAAAAGTTTATCATTGCTAAACTTCTTCTAGGAGGGAAAAGATGCAAATAGGAGCAAAAATTAAAGCGCTTCGTTTAAAAAAAGGTCTTACCCAAGAGGAACTTGGAGAACGTACAGATTTAAGTAAGGGCTATATTTCCCAATTAGAACGTGATTTGAATTCACCTTCTATTGAAACACTTTTTTCTATATTAGAAGTGTTAGGGTCAACACCAAAGGAATTTTTTGATGATGAATCACCTGAACAAAAGGTTGTTTATACAGAGGAAGATCAGTCCATCTTTACGGATGAAGAAAAAAAATACGAAATTCAATGGCTCATCCCTACATCCAACGAAAAAGAAATGGAGCCTATTTTTTTAACATTTGAAGCCAATGGCGAATTCAAGCAATTTGAGCCATCACTCTCGGAAACATTTATTTATGTAGTGAAAGGGCGTATTCGTCTCGTTTTAGGGAATGAACAATATATCGCTAGTGAAGGCAATGCTCTTTATTTTGACGCGACAGACCATCATCAAATTTTTAATGCACATGCTGCTGAAACGAAAATTTTACTCGTTGCAACGGATTCATATTTATAGCTTAAGGAGGCGCATCAATGACAATGAATTCCATTATCCGTTTTGAAAATGTATCCAAGTCTTATAGTGACGGAACAGTTGTCTTAAAGAATATTAACTTGGAGCTTGAAAAGGGCAAATTTTATACTCTCCTTGGCCCATCTGGTTGTGGGAAAACAACCATTTTACGAATTATTGCTGGTTTCACAGAGCCTACAACAGGAGATGTGTTTTTCCATGATAAAAAAATAAATTCGGTTCCTGCCAATGAACGTCAGGTGAATACTGTTTTTCAAGATTATGCGCTGTTCCCTCATTTAAATGTATTTGAAAATGTCGCATTCGGACTACGTATTAAGAAGTTACCTGAAAAGGAAATTAAAGAACGTGTTGCGGAGGCTTTAAAATTTGTCAATTTAGCAGGCTATGGCAATCGTGAAATCTCCGAAATGTCTGGTGGTCAGCGTCAGCGCGTAGCGATAGCACGGGCTATCGTTAACGACCCTGAAGTAATTTTACTGGATGAACCACTATCAGCATTAGACTTGAAATTACGTACAGAAATGCAATACGAATTACGTGAATTACAGCAACGTCTTGGCAAAACCTTTGTTTTCGTTACGCATGATCAGGAAGAGGCACTCGCTATGAGTGATGAAATTTTTGTTTTAAGTGAAGGACAAATTCAACAATCTGGTACACCAGTAGATATTTATGATGAACCTATTAATCGCTTCGTAGCAGATTTCATCGGTGAATCCAATATAGTGCCTGGTGTCATGATTGAAGATTTCAAGGTTGAATTTGCGGGTAAGATTTTCGAATGTGTTGACCAAGGTATGAAACCAAATGAGAAAATTGATATCGTTATACGCCCTGAGGATTTAGAAATGACAACTATTGATAAAGGGAAACTTGTTGTTAAAGTAGATACACAATTATTCCGTGGCGTCCATTATGAGCTATCTACGTATGATAAAGATGGCAATGAATGGCTAGTCCATTCATTGAAAAAAGCTGAAGTAGGGACAGAAATTGGCTTAGACTTTGATCCAGAGGCGATTCATGTAATGCGCTTAAATGAAACAGAGGAAGAGTTCGATAAACGATTAGAATCGTACGGAGACGACGAAGATGCAAGCTAAGCCATCAAAATCAGCGTTATTTCCATATGTTTTATGGATTGCCCTTTTCGTTATCGCGCCGATTGCACTCGTTGTTTATTATTCCCTACTCGATTTACATGGCAATTTCACGCTCGATAATTATAAAGCGTTCTTTACTTCTGTTTACTTAAAAATGACATTAAGCTCGTTCTGGTATGCATTTTTAATTACATTCTTTACATTATTAATTTCATATCCAACTGCTTACTTTTTAACAAAAACGAAACACAAGCAGCTTTGGTTATTGCTTATTATTATTCCTTCATGGATTAATTTATTGTTAAAAACATATGCCTTTATCGGTATCTTTGGTTTATACGGGCCGATCAATGCATTTATCGAAGTGTTTGGCTTTGATCCAAAGCAAATGCTCTTTACAGATATTAGCTTTGTTTTTGTATCCGTGTATATTTTTATTCCGTTTATGATTTTACCGATCTTTAACTCTTTAGATCGTTTAAATCCAACACTTATTTATGCGTCTCGTGATTTAGGCGCATCTGCTTTTACAACATTCCGTCGCGTTGTTTTACCATTGACAATGGATGGCGTTAAATCGGGTATTCAGGTTGTCTTTATCCCTGCTCTATCACTTTTCATGATTACTCGTTTAATTGCAGGGAATCGTGTTATCACCCTTGGTACAGCGATTGAGCAGCAATTCCTTGTGACACAAAATTGGGGAATGGGTTCAACTATTGCCGTGTTCTTAATTTTATTTATGGTAATCATTATGCTTATTACGGGACAAAAAGATAAAGGAGGTCGCGTGCGATGAACAAACTTTCTGCATCAGCCAAAGTCTATTTAACGATTGTTTTTATCGTTCTGTATGCACCCATTCTCTATTTAATCTTTTACTCGTTCAATAGTGGTGGCTCCATGAATAACTTTGAGTCCTTTACGTTAGAGCATTATCAGGCTGTTTTTGAAGATTCAAGGCTACTTGTTATTTTAATTAATACCGTTATCGTAGCATTACTTTCAGCTCTAATTTCTACTATTATTGGAACGTTAGGAGCAATCGGTATTGTAACAGTCAAGGATTCAAAAATGCGTAATACATTATTGTCCTTAAACAATGTTTTAATTGTCAGTCCAGATGTCATCATTGGTGCAAGCTTTTTAATCTTATTTACAATGGTGGGCATAAAATTGGGCTTTGCTTCAGTATTATTGGCACACGTAGCGTTTAGTGTACCAATTGTAGTGTTAATGGTTTTACCTAAATTGTTAGAAATGAATAAATCACTAATTGATGCAGCATTAGATTTAGGAGCAACCAAAAAGGATGTTATGATGCGTGTCATTCTACCATATATTCAGCCAGGTATTTTTGCAGGTTTCTTCCTAGCTCTTACGTATTCATTAGATGATTTTGCTGTGACATTTTTCGTAACAGGCAATGGCTTCAGTACATTATCGGTTGAAATCTACTCGATGGCTCGCGCGGGAATATCTCTAACAGTTAACGCCATTTCTGGTTTAGTATTCTTTGTAACAGTTATCGTTGTGGTTGGCTATTACTTCATTACAAGTCGCACAAGCAAAAGAACGGAGGGACAACAATGAAGTCATTAATTCAAGCGACCATCGCAATACTTGTTGTTTCTGCCCTTTTATTTTATGCTGCTGACGCATTAAGTGCTGGTGGAGGTAAGAGTGGAAAAGACACTTTAACCATCTTTAACTGGGGAGAGTATATTGATCCTGATCTATTGAAAGAGTTTGAAAAAGAAACAGGTATTCATGTCATTTACGAAACATTTGACTCCAATGAAGCTATGATGACTAAAATACAGCAAGGTGGTACAGCGTACGATATTGCTGTCCCTTCTGAGTATATGATTGAAAAAATGAAGGAAGATAATTTATTGATTCCTTTAGACAAAGCGAAAATCCCGAATTTTAAAAATATCGATCCATACTTTTTAGATTTACCATTCGATGATAACAATCAATTTTCAGTTCCTTACTTCTGGGGAACAGTAGGAATCGTTTATAATCCAAAGCTTGTTGGGAACTTAGATTTCTCCTCCTGGGACGATTTATGGGATTCCTCATTAAAAAGAAAAGTATTTTTAGTAGATGGTGCCCGCGAAGTGATTGGGATGGGTTTAAATAGTCTTGGACACTCGTTGAATTCATTGGATAACGCTGAACTGCGTGAAGCAACTGACAAGCTGATTACACTTGCGCCAAACGTAAAAGCGATCATTGGGGATGAAATTACGCCTTTAATGATCAATAATGAAGCAACAGTGGCTCTCACTTGGTCTGGTCAGGCAGCGGACATGATGTCTGAAAATGAAGAGTTGGACTTTGCTGTTCCTGAAGAGGGCTCCAATTTATGGTTCGATAATATGGTTATTCCAAAGACCTCAAAAAATATTGATGGTGCACATGCCTTTATCAATTTTATGCTAAGTGCTGAATCTGGTGCTCAAAATGCCGATTATGTTGGCTATTCGACGCCTAATATCGCTGCGATGGACTTAATGGACCCGGAAGTAGTTGCTGATGAACGCTATTACCCTTCTGAAGAGCAACGTGATACATTAGAGGTCTACAAAAACTTAGGTCCAGATTACTTAGGTAAATATAATGAGCTGTTTTTAGAATTTAAAATGAGTATTCGATAATTTATAAGAGCGAATTGGTCTAGAAACCAATTCGCCCTTTTTATGTAAGCATTCAGTTGCATTACTATATTTAGAAAGCAATTCTACTAGTAGCCTGTAGTAGATCATCTTCACAGCCCCGTCTTCTATAATCCCTTTGTCTATGTTTAAGCTATCCATTATTTTCACTTCTATATCAAAGAAAAAACCATAGATACTACGTGCCAATACATATGCCCATCATAGCTTCATCTTAAACAATAGTATTCACTTTTATCACGCTATTTCATTTCAACAAAATATCTTCTAGTCAAAAGTTCATACGCTCTCCAAACTATTCATGTTTAGTAATCAATTAGATACTATTCCATTGTGAGGTTTTCTGAGAAAAAAACTTTTCTGGAAAACCATTCTAATGATCGGATCAGCTACAGCAATCTCAACTATTAGCCAGCCCTAATTCTTTATGATAGACTGTACTATATTTGATTACATAAAGGGGGTTTTTCGATGACCCAGCAGAAGTCCAATAAGGCGGCTTTGTATATATTAATGTTTAATATGTTTATCGCAATGGGGAGTATTGGAATTATTATTCCTGTAATGCCGGAATACTTAAGAATATTTGGAGCAGCAGGACAAGTTCTAGGTATGCTTATTGCAACGTTCGCCTTGGCACAATTCGTATTTTCTCCAATTGCTGGGAATCTTTCTGACCTGTATGGGCGGAAAAATTTAATTATTTTCGGTCTTATACTAACAGGACTTGCACAAATCGGTTTTGGCCTTTCTACAGATGTTTGGATGCTCTTTTTGGCACGCTTTTTAGGTGGCCTTGGCTCTGCATTTGTTGCACCTCCTATTATGGCTTTTGTAGCAGACGTGACAACTTATGAAGAACGCGGAAAAGGAATGAGTATGTTAGGGGCTGCGATGTCTTTCGGTTTTATGATTGGCCCTGGGATTGGTGGTTTCCTCGCAAAGGTTAGCTTACATTTTCCATTTTTCATGGCGGGAGCTGCCGCCATTTTAGCGTCTATTTTATCGTACTTTTTATTACCATCTACAAAGCCAAATACTGCGCAAAATAGACAAAAGCAAGATAATCTGGTGAAACAGATGGCTCGCTCTGTACATATGCCTTATTTTGTTATGTTAATTATTATGATGGTATTCTCATTTGGAATTGCTAACTTCCAAACAACCTTATCACTATTTGTGACAGAAAAATTTAATTACTCACCTGGCGATATTGCTACCATTCTAGTAGTTGGTGGAGCATTTGGGGTAATTGTACAGATGTTTATCATAACGCCACTCTTTAAACGTTTTGGTGAAATGAAAGTAGTTTTGGTCAATTTATTTATTGCCTCCATTGCTATTTTCTTAATATTATTTGTTTCAGGTTTTGCACTAATATTAGTTGTAGCAACCATCTTCTCTACGGCTACAACGTTAATTCGTCCAGCAGTCAATACACTCATCTCTAAACTTGCTGAAACAGAGCAAGGATTTGCAGCCGGCTTGAATAATGCCTATATGAGTCTTGGAAATATGATTGGACCCGCTTTAGCTGGTTTCTTATTTGACTGGAACATGAATAGTCCTTATATTTTTGGTGCCATTATCTTATTAGCTTGTTTCTTCCTTGCCCTAATTTGGACATTGAAAAAGGCACCACAGCTTATGCAGCCAGATTCACACTAATCATTAAAGCTTATTAACTATTAATTGAAGTATGTTACACTTCTAAAAATAGAAAAATACTTACCACTAGGGGAGTCTTTTAAAGGCTGAGACGTATATGGTTATATACGGACCCTTCGAACCTGATCTAGTTCATGCTAGCGGAGGGAAGTGGCGCTTCTTGCTATTTTCAGTGTATAAGCAAGGCCGCTTCCTGTCGTTTGAAGGAAGCGGCCTTTTTCGTTTTCCTAGTGGCTAAAACGAAAAGGAGCGCACCTATCATGTCTATTCGAAAATTAACAATTATGGCTTTATTCGTAGCGATTGCCGTTGCAGGCTCTACATTCATCTCCATTCCAACTGGGATTGCACGTGCCTACCCTGTGCAGCACGCTATTAACGTAATAGGGGCCGTTATACTTGGACCCGTACCTACTGTTGTAGTTGCCTTTGTTACGGCTATCATTCGTATCCTTACAGGAACAGGCTCACTGTTAGCCATTCCTGGTAGTATTATTGGTGCATTATGTGCAGGGCTTGCCTATAAATATAGTAGTAAAATGTGGTTAGCAGGTATGGGTGAAGCGATCGGCACTGGTCTTCTCGCATCGCTTGTAGCAGTGCCCTATGCAAAGTTACTTATGGGCACATCCGTAGCGGCCTTATTTTTCATGCCTGCCTTTTTAATATCAAGTACAATCGGAGCAATTTTAGGGGTTGTAGTAGCTAGCAGCTTGCGTAAAACCGTGCTAGTAAAATATTTTAATCCCACTCTCTTTATTAAATAATGTCGTTGATATTACTTAGAGGATTTCTCTCTCCATGTATATACAAAAAGCAGTACGAAATCATTCGCACTGCTTTCATCTAAACTAAATTATTGGCGCTTTTTCATACCCTTTAATAATTGTGCCACATTCGTGTCTTCTGCCTGTACGGGGTGGTTCTCTACAAGTTGCTCCTTTTTCTTCGGCTTCGTTAGGAAATTCCAGCCAAAGCGTCTTATTGTAATATCAATAAAGAACAAGAGCATACCTGCAAGGAGAAGCCATGTCGCAATGTTTTGACGATCCGCCCCTTGCTTTGTAAAGTCACGGAACACTTCTTGTGGTTCTTTTAAAACAGCACCTCCAGTTTGTTCGGTTAATTCTTCTATTAATTTATCATTAGCAGGAAGAAGTTCATACTCAGCACTATAGGGAACACTTAATCCAGCCTGATAAATCGTTTCCTTTTCATCAGCGATACGGAAGAAGATTAACCCCGGGTCAGCTTGTACTACAGCACGAACCTGAGAGGCTGATATAGTTTCAAGCTGTGTGTCTAACTCTTCACCAGCTTCATTAACCGCAACAATATCTAAAAAGGCTGCTTCATTTGTAGGATCTGTAATCATAAAGGACCCATCTGATTCTATTCTTACATCATAGGCAACATCATTATAACTTGGAAGCATTTGTGAAATAAGCGTTTGCCAAAATGGGCCCCAGTTTTGCCATCTTGCCCAGTCGCCTGCCCACTTTCCTGTTGAATCAGAAGTGAATGCGAATGTTTTGCCAAGACCATATTGCCATTGTGCTAACACCGGATCTTCTTTTTCGCTTTCAGCCACGACGGTAGCACCCTGCTTTGCGGTTGTTCCGATATAAGCATTCATTTGTGGAACACCATTGGCAAATAGCGTATTCCATCCCCCTGCATTATAAAGTATTGGATAGAAAGGGTTATCCTCAATGTACGTACGGGAAATCATTGCTGTTTCACGAGATAAAATGGAAGGGATAGTTTGCTCATCGATAACATTGTAGAAACGTCCGCTTCCCATCTCACTCAGAGCTTCCAATAAATTAGCATCCGCATCTTGACCAATAGCCACTGTCGATAAAGTTATTCCACTATCTTTTCCTTGTTCAATTAAATCTTCATAATTTCCTGGCTGTGATTGTCCATCCGTTAAAAGAATAATATGCTTACGTTGCAGTTTTATATCTGCTAGGTTTTCATATGCTTTTGCAAGTGAACCATAGATTTCTGTCCCGCCTCCTGGTGTAACAGATAAAATGGTATCCACTGCCTCTTCTTTATCGTTCAGAGGACCAGTCTCTATAATTTCCCAAGGTCGATCATCAAATGCTATAAATCCTAATGTATCTTCATCACGTAGCATCTCAACTGAACGTGCTGCCGCTTCCTTTGCAAGCTCTAGCTTGGATCCCGACATACTACCAGAGCGATCTAGTACAATGACAAGTCCTAATGAAGGTAATTGTTCTTTCCCCTTAATTTCCATTTCAACAGGTAATAATGTTTCAATTGGCGTTTTAAAATAACCACCTAAACCAAAGCTATTTTCTCCACCAACCATTGCAAAACCAACACCAAAGTTTTTGACTGCTTGCTCTATCACACTCATTTTCGCCTCACCGACTAAATGTCCTGGCACATTATCGAAAATAATGGCATTATATTGCAAATAACTGGAGAGTTCATTTGGTAAGCTTTCAGGTGATTTTACATCATAGGCTATTGATTGCTGACCAAGTGCCGCCGCTATTGGTGAAGCTGTTTCATAGCCATTCACAATGAGTAAATGTGGTTCGCTTTGTACCATTGTGACACTTGTTAATTTATTGTTTTCAAATATTGCGTCTTGTCCTACTTGAACAACGGCTTCATATTTCACCAGCCCTTCACCAGTCGCTGCATGTTTATAGGTAAACATATTCGTTCCTTCGGCTAGCTCGACTGGCTCACGATGAATCAGTTCATCATTTTCATATAATAATAGCTCGCCCTGTCCAGCTGTAGTTGCATGCACTTCTGTTACCAGTTGTTGTTGCTCACCGACATAGGCAACTTGTGGGGACACAAAGCTTTTTAATGAAACATCATTCACAACAGGCTGACTAAAGGGCACAACATCCACACTAATATTGGAGCCTTTAAACTTCGTGGCGAAATCTAAAGCATTGCCCTTTGTCTCATTGCCGTCTGTTAAGAGCACAAAGCGTGTTGCTTTTTTCGGATCTATAATACCTGTGGCAAGTTGCAGGCTTTGTTCTATATTCGTTTGATCAGTAGCCTTTATTTCCGTAAACTTTGGTACTTCCTTTAATGTTTTAGTCAAAATGGCTTCTGTTTGTAATGTTGATGAGAATGAATACAGCCCTGCAAGCTGTTCGTCTTTTTTCGCTTGTAAACTATCCTGTATAAACTGTACCATCTCATCTTCAGTCCCATTCACGGAAGCTGAGCGGTCAACTAGATACACGATTTGTTCTTCTTTTATAGGTAATAAAAGATACGGCCCTGCCAATGCGAAAACTAAACAGCCTACCGCTAGCATACGAATCAAAAGTACGATAGTATGACTCTTTTTTAGTCGCTGTCGCTCTCGCCAATAGGTCCAACCAAAATAAATGAGTAATGGAAGTAATAGCAACAATATTAATGGCATATCAATTCGTAAATCCACGACGTCGTTGCACCTCCCACTCTGAAACAAGTAAAACTAAAATAATTAGAATTAGCCAAGGGACAAAAGAAGCCTTCGAAATCTCAGCCCTTCCGTTATCAGAAATATCCCCTAATGTATAGCTTGTTCCTTGTTCAATAACACGTTCTTGCGCCTGCAATTGTACAATAAAATGTTTTTCTTCATTATTAGAACGCACAAAATAGATGCCTGGTTTTGTTGGCGCAGTTAGCATACCATCCGTAACTAATGATAGAAATTCATCTTCCTGTGAATATACACTCCAGTCTTCCTGCGCTAAAGCTACTACTCTTTGTTCATTTGGTGTGAAAATACCGAGTGAACCAATGGATTCTGATACCTGCTGTTCAGTACTCCATAAGAATAACGGGAATGATGGGTGTAGTGGCCAATCCGTATCTGCAATATCTGCTAAGACGACGATATCCCCTTTAGGAGAGCGCTGTATAAAAGGCTGTTCTCCAACAGTAGCGATAGTTTGATAATTTGCAAATCCAGGATACAAGGCGCTAACATAAACATCCTTGAGCTCGCTAAAAGCAAATAAAGCATCACTTTTAGTACTTACTATGCCACTTACCTCTACCTTTTCGGCATCATCACGGCCAAATAACACTAGAGGTTTGTCCATCTTTTCTAGCAATTCAGCTTGATTAGTGATCACCGTGGCATCCTGATTGTCTACTACTTGTAAAGGTGGAACAATTTTCACACCCGTACTTACGGATTGAAACCCTTTTTGAATCAATTGATGCATGCCCTGGTCAACCACAATTTTTGAAGTAGCTGTTTGTAGTAAAACGGTTTGTTGATTATCTACTGCATAATCATCTTGCACATCAATGATTGCTGTCATTGATTTTTCTAAAGGTAACTCCTTGAAGGTTTTTGTTATCGCTTCCTTTGGTGGAACAGCGATATTTTCAGCTACTAACTCTTTACCCTCTTCATTTAGTAATGCTAGTGTGACCTTTTGCTCGATGTCTGTATCATTATGAAGCTGCACAAGCGCCATTGTAGCCTGTCCATCTGTTGTTGCAGCAAATCGAGTAATAGCAATATTTGTTAAGTCCTTCGCAGCACCTCTTACTAGCCATTTAACAGAGTCCTTGTTCATAGGTAGTTGTTTTTTATCGAGTGTATCTGTAAATACATAGATTGAAGTCGGTGTGTCTCCTACAAATGCTTGTGCCACATCTAGCGCCTTATCCATTTCTGCCGTTTCATAGGTTACTTGTAAGTCTTTAATACCTTTTTCGATATCTTTAACATTTGTCTCTTGCTGCAAAATCGCTTTTGGTGCTGAACCAGTCGTAATTAACGTGACTGGTCTCCCATTTAATTCATCTATAAGCGTCAGCATTTCCTGTTTATGTGCGTCAAAGGTAGATTGCCCCTTACCAGCTAACATTGTCGCAGAAGTATCAACAACAAATATAGTTTGCTCACCAACAATCGTTGATTTTTTCACATAGGGATTCATGAGTGCCAACACAAGGAGTAGCAATGCTAGTAACTGCAAATAAAGTAGGGCATTCTTTTGCAAATGCTTTAAATAAGGAGATACCCGTGTTTCCTGCATAATTTCAGACCAGAAAAGTGTTGAAGAAACCGTCTGATCTGTATATTTTTTTCGAAAGAAATAATAGAGTAGGACAATGACCGGGATGATGGCCGTCCAGCTAAATATGATTTGACTAAAGCCCAATACGGCTCACCTCACCTAATCCAATGTGCTTTTAATAATTGCTGAAAGATTGCCTGTTGCAAACCATCTTCCACCTTCAATTGTAATTTCCGAATGCCGAAACGACGACAAATGGCTTCAAATTCTTCTTCATGTAATAAACGTCTTGCGTGATAGGTTTCTAGAACTTTAGTGGACATTGTCACATTGACTTCATTACCTGTTTCACGATCAAGAAGACGAACATCACCCGAATAGTTTGGTGATAGCTCTTCTTGCGTCACAATTTGTAAAATACGGACATCACCAGCATAGCGTGGTAGCCTTTTTAAAAGTTGCTCCCATTCCTCGATTGACTCTAGTCCATCTGTCACAATAAATAACACTGTACTGTCTTTTGGTAAAGCCTTTAAGGCACCCTGTGCAAAAGGATTCGAATAGCTCGCTTCCTCTATATCTGTTACTATTTGTAAAAATGCACGGCGATACATAGCGCCCTTCCGACGAAACGGTGGCTTCGCATCATCCTGTAAAAATGAAAAAGACAAACGATCGTCTCGACCAAGAACCATAAAACCAAGGGATGCCACTATTTGACGAGCAAAAACCCACTTGGCTTCTGTCCCCATTGATTTTGTGGTATCGAGTAAAATGTGTACGCGCATTTCTTGTTCATCTAAAAATCTTTTAATAAAGTATTTATTCGTTCGGGCAAAGACGTTCCAATCCACTTGTCGTACATCATCACCTAAATGATATTCTCGAAAATCCGAAAAATCGAGGGAAGCCCCAAAGCGCTGTGAACGATGCGAGCCTTTATGCTGCCCGCGTAGTTTGGAGGCAGTCGCTATTTGAAAACGACTGATTTTTGCTAACCAGTCTTCGGGCAATAAGTAGTTGGCTGTCACTTGCTAACACCTTGCTGAACTTTATCTAAAATAACATCAATGACATCATCTGCTGTCTTTCCTGAAGCCTCCCCTTCATAGTTCAACAGCATCCGATGACGTAATACAGGCTTAGCGACAGATTTAATATCCGCTACCGAAACATGGAACCGCCCATTCATTAGCGCTCTAGCTTTAGCTAATTTTATTAAACTTTGCAAACCACGTGGTCCACTGCCATACATGGCATATTGCTTGACCTCGTCCAGAGCATCAGCTCTTTCTGGATGCGTTGCCACCACTAAATCAGTGGCAAATTCCAGCATTTCATCAGCAACCAGCACTTCTTTCACCATTTGCTGTGCTTCTATTAGAGTCTCAGTGTTCATCAGTTTTTGTAAGCCAATTTCCTGAGCACCTGTCGTACGTTTCATGATTTCCATTAGTTCATTTTTTTCCGGATAGGGAACAAGAATTTTACAAAGGAAACGGTCCATCTGTGCTTCTGGTAACGGATATGTCCCTTCCATTTCAATAGGATTTTGCGTCGCTAACACGAAAAAGGGTCTCGCCATTTTTTTTGTATCTCCCAAAATCGTTACCGTTTTTTCTCCCATCGCTTCTAACAAAGCACTTTGAGTCTTCGGCGTAGCACGATTTATCTCATCCGCTAAAACCATCTGACTAAAAATCGGACCTGGCTGAAACGTAAATTGTTGCTTCCCATCTGGGGTACGTTCAATCATACTTGTTCCTGTTATATCAGCTGGCATAAGATCTGGTGTAAATTGTATTCGTGAAAACGACAAGTCAAGAACTTCAGAAATTGTACGGATTAACATCGTCTTCCCTAAGCCTGGTAAACCTTCTAATAATGCATGACCATCTGCTAGTACTGCGTACAAAGTATAATCAATTGCATCCTCTTGCCCTACAATAAAGCGATGGATTTCATCTTTTACTTGTTGTAATTTTGTACTCATTTCTACATACTGTTGCTCTGTAAATGCCATTTCATTTCCTCCTACTGCGACTCAATTGACGTGAAATAAGATTGCACGACATTTTGTAAATCCTTCGGTAATTGTAAACGCTCTGAGCTTTCTAAATAGCTGTCTTTATAGGAGCCAATTACTTCTTCATACGGGCGAATGGTACCCTTTGTTATCGGACCATTCCCTTGTTGCTCAGAAACATGGGAACCATCTCCCAATGCTCCCCCATCCACGGATGTCTCGTTTGACCCACCAAGACGATTCGGTGTCGTCAATAAATCACGACCACCTTGACCTCTGCCTGCGCCTTGACCTTGTCCCTGGCCTTGACCTTGACCTTGTCCCTGGCCTTGACCTTGGCCTTGACCTTGTCCCTGGCCTTGACCCTGGCCTTGTCCCTGGCCTTGGCCTTGACCTTGGCCTTGACCTTGACCTTGATTATTACCATTTTGTTGTTGGGAACCACTTTGAGCATTATTTTGACCAGACTGGCTTGCCTGCCCTTGCTGATTGCTTGGCTGGGAATTCCCAGATGGCTGCTGACTACCTTGTTGTTGGTTATTATTTTGATTGTTAGTGCCAGCATTATTAGCACTAGCAATCGCATTTTGTAAGGAATTACTTGCTGGTTTACCAAGTTTACTCATAGCTGTTTGTGTGGTATTTGCATTTTGTGTGAGATTTTGCTGCATTTGAGCAAGTTCCTTCAATTGTTCAACTTCTGCTTTCGATAAGCCGTTTTCGTCGGTTGCACCGTCTTGACTTGCCGATTGCTTATCCTTTAATTGCTGCTCCTTAAGAGCAAGCTCCTTTTGCTTCTTCACCACTTCACGCAATGCCTCTTCAGCAGTTTCTGCTTCCTTCAGCGTGTTTTGAAGCTCTTGCAATTGCTCTTTTACTTCTTTTGTCTGTGCTTTTTTCTCCAGCTCCGCAACTTCCTTCTTCATATCGTCGATTACAGCTTGCTCTTTTTCAACTTCTATCGCTTCAATTTGAGTCGCTGCTGGGAACATATAAAGGATTGCTAGGACGACAGCTGTGCCAAATAATCCAATAAACGCCTTTGGTCTAAACAAATTTTTCTTCCGAGCCTTAAAGCTACCGAAAGCCTGTTCAACATTCTGTATCGCCTTTAATAATAATGCTTGAACAAGTGGGTCCTGATCGTCTTTCAATGATAAAGCAGTCACCAGCTCATTATGTGAAAAATAATGATCCAATGTATGCAAAGCTTCTTTCTCTTTGACACGTCTCCACCAGATGTAAACTATCGTTGCAATCAGAAGCGTAACAAAGACAGCCAACGCAACTTGGCGATAATAGGGCCAGACAAATAATCTTGAAATAAGAACAAGAGAAGCACTCGACAGCAATGCCAAAAACAGACCGTATTGTGCAATAGGGATGCTTTTTTCAAATGTTAAACTCGACTTTGCACGCTGAATATATTTTCGTAATTGCTTACGACGCTCCATAATAATTCCTCCTCATCGGTTACTTTTCATGTTGGCACGTAATTTTTTTATCGCAATCGTTAAACAAAGTACAATAATCAATACATAAGCAATTAAATAAGTAATCCACACGGGTAGTTCTACTCCTGAAAGCTCAGCTAGCGCATTGCCCATCTCCGGTGAAATTAGCGTCAGCATTAGGGCGCCTGGATTTATTGACGCCCAAAAATAAGTCATAAAGGAGGTACTTGTACCAACGGCATTACCCATTTGATGGAAAGCCATTGTTAAAAAGAAGAAGAATGCTGTAATCCCGCCTAAAAAAATAATAGATCCATATGTGGCAATCATGGCAACTATTGTTTTTTTCGTAATCGTTGAAAACATGACGCCAATACTACCTATTGCTACAACCGTAACTAAATAAAATAAAAATATAGAAATAAGCTGAGAAGGTGAAACTCCACCAAATAGGAACACTAAACTATATAATGGTAATCCTGCTACGAGCATTAAAACTAGAAATGACACGGACGATAATAATTTTCCAATGACAATTTGTGTAGAGCTTTGTGTCGTTGTTAGCAAAATATTTAAGGTTTGTTTTTCACGCTCACTACTGATAGCTCCTGCTGTTAAGCTTGGTGTAATGAATAGAACTAATGCCATTTGTAAAATCGTTAATACAGCAAACATCATAAAACTTGTTTCTGGTCTAAAAAATCCTTTGCCAGTAAATTCAGTTGTCAGCAATAAAAAGCCTGCAATGAAAATACAAAGAACTGCTAAGTAAAACATTAACCCTGAGAAGCTTTTAAAAGAACGGAATCGCAGCTTTAACTCTTTCACAAATACTGGATTATAAAATCTTTCCATCATTGACTGTCCGCTCCCTTCGTAATCGCCATAAAGACATCCTCTAAATCTTTTTCTTCCTCACTTAACGCATAAATAGGTAAATCGGCAAGTATGGCCTCTTTCAGTAATGCCACCTGCTCTGCATCTGTTCCACGATAATTAAAGGCTATTTCAAGACGATGCTCAAGAACATCAATAGACGAAATATGGGGATCTTCTTCTAAATATGCACGTACTTCATTTATACGATCTGTCACTTTCATTACAATACGCTTTTCTCCCTGTAGCTGTGCCTGAATGGCAGCAACATTTCCATGTGCAATTAATTTGCCATTATCAATGACACCAATTTCATCACACATTTCAGCTAGCTCCGGCAAAATATGCGAAGAAATTAAAATGGTTTTACCCATAGACTTTAAATTTCGTAAAATATCTCGCATTTCCACACGGGCGCGAGGGTCTAATCCAGATGCTGGTTCATCTAAAATCAATACTTTAGGATCATGAATAAGTGCACGGGCAAGACATAAACGTTGCTTCATCCCACGCGATAATAAGTCTACGTATTCATAACGTTTACTCGTTAAATTTACAAGTTCTAAAAGCTGTGGAATCAGCACTTGGCGTTCTGCCAGTTGTATACCATAGCTAGCTCCATAAAAATCTAAATATTCATCTACTTTTAGCTGATCATAGACACCAAAGAAATCAGGCATATAACCAATCTGCTTGCGTACTTCTTTCGGTTCCTTGACGACACTTTTTCCGTTTATCAACGCATCGCCTGAAGTCGGTGACAATAATGTCGCTAAAATAGAGAATGTTGTTGATTTTCCTGCTCCATTTGCACCAACAAAGCCAAACACGACGCCTTCGTCTAAGGACAAATTTAAATGATCCAGGGCCGTAAAGGAGCCATATCTTTTCGTTAAGTCTCGAATTTCAATCATTATTTTGCCACTCCCTTCAGCTCTATTTCAGGTAATTTCGTTTGTTCGCCAGTTGGATCTGGGCCATATTTTATTTCAAGTCGAACTTCACTATCTTGATTAATATAATTTTTAATGTTATTTGTAAATACTTGCTTTGTATCCACTAATGGCTCATACATATTCGTCGCATGATTCCATATCGACAGCTGCATACGCTTAACATCCTTATTAGAAATAGTAAGTTCATTAAGTGATTCCACAGCGTCCATAAATTGATCGGGCATTGCCATTGTTAATTCGTATAAACCATCAGATAGATACCAGTTATTTAATTCCTCATCAATTTTATCGAAGTATCCACTCGCCGATAGTGAGTTTAATGAGTACGTGAAATTATTACGTTTCATTGTAAAAGGTCCCGATAGTTCCACTTTCCCTTTAAACGGTTGAACAAGCATTGTGATTGGAGACATATTTGCACTTGTTTCAAGTTCAGCCCCTACAATCGCTTGATCTGTCCATGCTGTCAGTACGGGCTGTCTATCATTCTCTACAAGTGGCAATGCTAATGTTTTCATTCGTTCAACACGCATTGGATCTACCTCATCTTTCTGAGATGGGTAACTATAATTATAACTATTAAAAACAGATGGCTTTTGAAGTACGGTTGTCTTCATTTCTTTATCTACTTGTAAGGTTCCGTTTGCTTTAATATCACCCAGTTTTACTTCTTTCACGCCAGAGATTAAAGTGACGTCTTTTAATTCAAATGGGAAATTATTTTTTATTGTTCCAGTTAGCTTCTCATTTTTCAGCGTTATATCAACATCCATTTTACCAATATTTTGAGCAGATGTTTTCCCTCCAAATGATTGAACAGACCAATAATTTAAATCACGTAATGTTAACGTTGAACCGTTGGCATTTTCCTTAATATAAGAAGATTCATGTAAATTACCCACCGAACCCGTGAAATTATTATAATTTCTCATCGCAACAGCCGTTGTGTTTTTATCCGTATTCACGATAAAATCCCCGCTACGATTCGTTAAGATTGATTCAACATAATACCCATTTAAACTACTATCCTCATTGACCTTATAAAATGCGGATTGTTGTACTTGTGGCTGAACAATTCTGTCTTTTGCTCCAACAATGAAAAGACCAATCGAAAGAACGATTGAGAACACCGGAATAATCCACCATGCATGCTCCCGTTTGTCTACCTTTTTCAGGACAAAATAAAGAACTGGACCAATGATGATAATATAAAGAATAATGACGATAAGCATATAGCTTACGGAAACTTCAAAGGACGGGAATAACTCATTTATGTTACGAAGCTCATAAGAAATTTGATCGAGTGGGGATTGTCCCTGACTCATCATTCCTTGCTGAGAGATACTTTGAATATCAATTATCTTTGTTAGGAGGGCTGCATAGCCATCCATTGAAGCGAGCGGCTGATCTCCTAAAGAAAAGGCTGTTTGAATAATTTCACCACTGCCAATTTTTTTCTTCGAGGCTAGGACTACATTATTTTCCGTTAATACCGGTAAACTTTCTTCATGATTAGTAGCTGTATGAATCGAAATTGGCTGCGTAAAAATACCACCGCCCGATAATTTTGTTAATGTTTCTGCAGAGATAGATGTCATTTCTTGTGATAATGACATTGGTAAATAATCCTTAAAAACCCCTGCTGTGGCATTTACTTGATCAGAAGCGCCTAAAAGTAATGTACCCCCATCTTGTACCCATTTCAGCAATGCCTCTTGTTGTTTTTGTGCTAAGTCGGCTATTGCTACTTCATCTACAACGATGACGTTTGCCATGGCAAGTCCTTGTTCATCTTCTGGGAATGTATAATCCTTTAATTGATTAATATTAAATATTTCCACATTGTTTTGAGGAACAAATGATGATAAACGTAAAAGTGCTGATAGTCGATCACTCTTATCTGTTAATGTATAGATAAATGTTGATGTAGGATCTAAAAAATTGGATTGCAGGCGCTTGGTCCCCTTATAGGCAATCTTTTTTCCCTTTTCAATATTTCCTTCATAAAAGGCAAATAAATCTGCGTCCGAATATCCATTGTCAGCTAACCCATCTAGATAGAAGGTAAATGTCTTCTCTTCTCCTGCTGCAATATCAATTGGAACGACAAGTGCGGATGCTGCTTCATAAGAATTGGAAGAATTTATTGCCATATCTCCAGAAAAATCTGCACCGTTATTTTTCACTGTCACTTGTAATGGCACAACTGATTGATATTTAGCTTTCCCTGAAATACCTGCTGTTGCTTTGACCTCTAATGGTGCAGCTGCTTGCGCCTGTGTGGATGGCAGCAGAAAGCTTATCATCAGCATAACGAATAAGGTCAGTGCCGTAATTTTTGTCTTTTTCAAAAGCTCAACCCCTTTTTATGTAAGTAGATGGTTACATAATTATACGATTTAAATTGCATTTTGTTCCATTTCTTATGATATCTTCATCAATATTCATAAACTCTTAAGAAATCACCGGCCAAAGAAAAAGACAATCCCCTAATAGACTGGAATTGTCTTATTTTTTATTTTGTATAGTCAAACAAACAACGCGCATGGTCTTGCACTACTTCTACAAATGCTTCTACCTGTCGCAATTCAAAAGATGATTCATAGCCGATGAGCCATGTATCGCGTGTAATTCCAAATTCCTTTTCATCGTTTGTTAAAGGTATTTTATGAATTTCATCATGGTCATTTAATGTAATGGATGGTAGTATAGCATACCCTATTCCATTTAATGCCATCTGTTTACAAATTTCTATTTGATCGACTAAAATTTGTTTTCTTGGATTGGAGGCAAAGTGCTGCTGCCACCATTGTTGAATTTCCTGATAATAGTTCGAGTCACTTTTATATTGAATAAAAGGACGATCTGTTGTCAGCACATCTTCAATTGTCTTCACCTCTTTATCCACCAAATAAAGGGTGTCTCTGAAAAGGTGAATCTTTTCCCCTTTCCAATCTACCTGACCTCGTACAATTCCAATATGTGCCTCGCCCTCATAAAGGGCTTTCACAATTTCAGAACTCCAGCCCGTCATAAGTGATATTTTTGCATCGGGATATTTAGAGACAAATTCCTTCAGGATTTTAGGCAACCAGTTTTGACCAACAATAGACGCACAGGCAATTTTCAAGGTTCCATTTACCTTTGTCGTTAAGGATTGAATCGTTTCAAATATTTCTTCCTTTTTGGCTAGCATTTCCTTTGCATAAGCAATAACCTGTTCACCAGCAGGTGTTGCTGTTAAACCTTTTTGTGAACGAATAAATAATTGTGCACCCCAGTCCTTTTCAATCGTCTGTAAACGTTGGGAAAGGGCTGGCTGGGATAGAAATAGACGTTCAGCCGCTTTCCGCATATTGCGTTCCTCAGCTAAAATTTTTAAAATCTCTGCCTCTGTTGCCATCAATCTGTAAACCTCCAATTACAAGCAAAGAGGGCCTCATGATTTTCATATGAGCTCCCTCTTAAACTACTACTCTTTTTGATAAATATATTTTTTCAATTGCTTTAAAATAACACGTCTTGTTAGTATCCCTGCAAAAGTACCGTCTTCGTCCACCACACATAAGAATGCGTGGTTAATGACTAAATCCAAAGCTCGCTGAAATGTATCTGACAACTTTAATACAGCGATCTCTTTATCCATAATAGAGTCAACTTTAATATCAGGAAGCTTTTCATACTCAATATGCTCGAGTCCTAGAATTGATTCCGTTATCATTTTCATGCTCAGTAAACCTTGAAGTCGATATTTCAAATCTAATACAGGTATGGACGAATATCCTGTACGCGTTAGTACAAGTAGTGCGTGCTCAGCACTATTGCCACTTTGTACATGCGCAACTTTTTCAGAGGAAATGATAAAATCACTAATTGGCATTGCTAATAAGTCTTTGCTGTTAGTTGAAATCATGAACTTCTTCTCCTTTTCTGTCCTGGCTGTGCAGAACAGTCCTTCCCTTTTATCATATCACAACTTTTCTATGTCTGACCATGATCAGGACGGGAAGAGTTTTTCAGGAATAACGAATTTTTTTGAGCAATTCAACAAAAACTAAGTACACCCTCAATCAGTTCAGTATTTCATCACTGATTGAGGATGAGTCATTTCTAATAGCCAACCTTGCTCCAGTAATAAAAAATCATGATCCCTAAAAAAAGTAAAAATATTCCGTATACCCATACGATCGGATTGAGCATCGTTGCATACTCTTCAACCGTTTCTGAAATCGGCGTATCCTTTTCAGACTCCCGTTCAGAAGTCATCTTTGCAATTTTCAACGTGGATACAAACGAAATAACAGAAATAATTACGATGGCAATTAGAGCTGGTATTAACCACATACCCATTGTCAAAACTCCTTTCTTTACCCTTAGTATGCGTCAATCCAGCTCTTCATTATGCAAACATTTTTAGAATGGATATTGATTGAGCCACTGGCCACCATCCAGTGTCACACATTCTCCGTTCATATAGCTTGCCTTATTAGACATCATAAATGTAGCTAAATCAGCTATTTCCTCTGGTGTACCCGTACGGCCTAGTGGAACAGAATCTAATGTACGCGCAGCAGCTGCTTCAGATTCCCAAAGCTTATCAGCACCACCTGTTCGTTCAATTGGCCCTGGTGCTATCGCATTGACGCGAATACCATACTGCTTCCCCCATTCTACTGCTAATGTTCTCGTCAATGATAATACCCCCGCTTTTGCTGCAGCTGAATGGACCACACCAGCTCCTGCATTCCAAGCATAAGTAGCAACCATATTCAAAATAGAGCCCTTAATATTATTTTTAATCCAATATTTACCTACTGCTGAAGAACAGAAGAACGTACCATTTAATACGATATCTACTACTGCCTTCCAGCCATTAGGTGTTAAATCCTCAGCATGTACAATGAAGTTACCAGCGGCATTATTAACAAGGCCATCAACCTGTCCAAATTTTTCAACAGCAAATGCTAGCATCGCCTCAGCATGTTCTGGTACTCTTACATCCATTTGGAAAGTTTCAATCGTTGAGCCAGCCTCTGCAATAAACGTTTTTGCCTCTGCTAAACGTTCTTCGTTGCGCCCTGTGATGACCACATTTGCTCCTTCAGCAACAAATTGCTTCGCCATATAAAGACCCATCCCACTTGATCCACCTGTAATTATAATTGTCTTCCCCTGCAACATTCCATTTCCCCCTTTGTCAAAAATGAATGGTTATTCATTAAAATTTTACTATATTTTCTCGAAACTGTCATATTAATTCTGCCAATTGCTCTTTTTATTTTCTATAAAAACATAAAAGAGCTATCCACATGAATGAATAGCTCGGAAATTTTTTAGAATTCATAAGTATAAGCTGTATGATACAACTCCATTAGTTCCTCTTTTGTTGGTATCTTTGGATTATTACTAGGACTACCACTTGCCATTGCGTCTTCAGCCATTTTAGGGATAGCCTTATAATACGCGCCTTCCTCTATCCCCCACTCTTTTAAATTTCCAATATTCATTTGTTTACACATTTTTTTAATGGAAGATATCGCTAGCTGAGCAAGGTCCTCCTGTGATAGAGTTTCATTCTTTTCATGAAAGAACTGGCCTAAAACTGCTAACCGATCTATACAAGCTTCTTTAGAAAATTCTAAAACCACTGGTAAAAGCATCGCATTGGAAATACCATGGGGTACGTGGAATAATGCACCTATTGGACGAGACATTCCATGTACTAACGCAACCGAGGCATTAGAAAAAGATAGACCTGCCTGCATGGAGCCTAATGACATAGCTTCTCTTGCATCAACATCATCCCCTTGCTCATAAACTCTCAAAATATTATGGACGATTAAATCCATGGCAGAAAGAGCAAGTACATTTGAGTAAGGATGAGCTAAACGGGACAAATAACTTTCAATGGCATGGCTTAAGGCATCAATCCCTGTAGCTGCAGTAATCGCAGGTGGTGATGTAATCGTTAAAATAGGATCAACAATGGCAACCGTTGGCATAAAGGCGGGCTGCTTAATCATCATTTTGACTTCACTCTTTGTATTGGTAATAACAGTGGCATCTGTTGCTTCTGAACCTGTTCCAGCTGTCGTTGGAATAGCAATATGTGGGATTGGCACTTGCTCTGCCATTTTTGCCATTTTCATATAATCTCCTATGTAGCCACCGTTTGTAGCCACCACTGCAATTGCCTTTGCTGTGTCAATACAGCTTCCACCTCCAACAGAAATGATAACATCACAACCTTCCTGCTGAAGAAGATGTAGCCCTTCCTCAACATACGTGTCATCCGGTTCAGTTACTACCCCTAAGTATGGAACCGCTTCTATTCCATATGTGTTTACCATGCTTCTACATTGTTTCACAAAGCCTAAGCTGTCCATAATTGGATCACTAATAATAAGTGCTTTAGTGCCGAGTTTTTTAGCATACTCGCCCACCTCTTCAAAGGAATCACGCCCATACACAATCGTTCCAGGTGAATGAACGGTAAAGCTTGTTTTTGTTTGAATCATCTTTTTCCCTCCTACACTATTGAGCAGTATAGCCACCATCTAAAAGAATAGCTTGACCCGTTAATCCTTTTGCTAAATCACTCGCCAAATATAATGCAAGCCCTGTAACTTCCGATACATCCAGTAAGCGTTTTTGAGGTACAAGTGGATAGAGCACCTCTTCAAGTACTTCTTCTACTTGAATTCCTCTAGTTTTCGCTAAATCTTTAAATTGATGGCGCACTAGTTCGGTATCAACATATCCTGGACAAATCGCATTTACCGTAATTCCATCCTTTGCTACTTCCAGCGCGGCTACCTTCGTTAATCCAATGACTCCATGCTTTGCCGCATTGTAACCAGCCTTACCAGCAAATCCAATCACACCATTAATGGAGGCCATATTGATAATACGGCCATATTGATTTTTCTTCATATGAGGTAATACATATTTCATCGCAATAAATGGTGCAACGACCATTACTTTTTGCATGTCTTCGAAAATTTCCGTCTTAAAGTCTTCAATAAGGGAGACATGTTGAAATCCTGCATTATTTATTAAAATATCTAATGTTGTAAAGCGATTGATTGTCCATTCAATTGCCTCTCGTATGGCTTCTTCATCTGTCACATCACATGTATAAGCCGTTAAGGAAGGATTGTTTTCAACAGCCTCTTTTAAAAGCCGTTCATTTTTATCTGTAATTACGACATTGGCTCCTTGCTCGGTAAATGCTTGTGCCATGGAAAGACCAATACCACGGGCTGCTCCAGTAATGAACACTGTTTTTCCTTGCATACAACATTCCTCCTACATCCCTATTGAAAATAATATAATGGCAATTATTGTACCGATGGTTGGAATAATAACCGTCAACGCTCCAAATGGCATATAGGCGTCCTTATGCTTTTCATTACAGACTGAATTAATGGTCGTGACAACATAACCACCATGTGGCAAAGAATCAAGTGATCCTGATGCAATGGCAATTGTGCGGTGCAGTGCCTCTGTATCTACCCCCATGTCCATATAGTGAGGTGCAAGCAAAGGCATCGCAATTGTTTGACCACCTGATGCTGAACCTGTTAAACCTGCAATGACAGCAATCGCTAGTGCTCCCCCAATTAACGGACTACCAGGAATATTTGTCATGACATCTACTGTAGCCAAAAAGGATGGCGTTGCTTTTACGACACCACCAAAGCCTACTACAGCCGCTGTATTAGCAATAGCAATAATGGCACCCATTGCTCCCGCTGCTAATGTCGCTCCAACGGATTTGGCATACTTGTAACTCACTAAATAGGCGACAATACAACCACTTGTCAAAGCGACAATTAAAGCAGAAGTTCCAAGCGAATTATGGAAAGCAAAAGAAATCACTAAAACGACTAGTAATGGTATTAGACTAAGTAGTGGACTAGGAAGCTTCCTCGTTTCATCAACCACTGGATCTGTTGAGCGTTCAATAAATATTTCCCCATTGTTCACAGCTCGTTTAATCATCTAATTCAGCCAAAGTGAACCACCAACAGCCATAAAAATAGCGACAACAATACTAACTTGCCATCCTGCATAGGGTGTCGTTCCAAGGTATTGAATTGGAATCCAATTTTGAATTTCAGGTGAGCCAGCTGACGTCATCGTAAAAGTGACCGAGCCTAGACCAAGTGCAGCGGGGATAAAGCGTCGTGGAAAGTTCGCTTGTTTAAATAAACTGATGGCCATCGGATAAACAGAAAATGCAACAATAAAAACAGAAACACCCCCATATGTGAGGACCGCTGCGGCTAATACAATCGCATATGTTGCATATTTCACCCCGATTTTTTCAACAATCCATTTAGAAACACTATCAGCTGCTCCAGTATCCTCCATAACTTTCCCGAAAATAGCACCTGCCATAAACATTAAATACCAAGAACCAACGAAACCAGTAAATCCATCCATATAGCTCGTTAGAAAATTAGCTTGATTTTCATTAGCGGTTTGTGGAAAAAACGCAAGACCATTAGTTAAAGCAGCTAACAGTGCGGTTAATGGTGCTGAAATAAGTAAATTAACGCCTCTCATTGTTAAATACACTAATAATGCTAAACTACCAAAAAGACCAATGTACGCCAACATGTACACCCCACCCCTCCCCATTTTTTTTGGAAAAAGAGCTGTATATCGCTACAGCTCTTTGTTGGTATTAATCGTTATTGCTTGGGAATGCAAATGTTGATGCAGTGGATGTATCACTTACCATCCAGCGTTCTGAAACGGTCTTTGTTTTTGTAAAAAATCGCGCCTGATCTGGACCAAACATATGCCCTTCTCCAAAACGAGACCCTTTAAAACCAGCAAAATTATGGTAGCCTACTGGAATAGGAATTGGTACATTCACTCCTACCATACCGACGTCTATCTCTGTTGTGAATTTACGAGCTGCTAATCCATCATTTGTAAAGATAGTGACACCATTTCCTAGCTCATGCTTATTAATTAGTTCAATAGCCTCCTCCAGAGAATCTACGCGAACAACATTACGAGCAGGTCCAAATACTTCTTGCTCATAAATTTCCATACCTGGCTTTACATGATCTAATAGTGTAGGACCTACATAAAAACCTTTTGACTCTTTAACAATAGCCAACTCACGACCATCACAAATAATGGACGCTCCCTCAGATTCTCCACGATCAATGGCAGCGAGTATTGCATCTTTTGATTGTTGAGAAATAACTGGACCAAAATCTGAATCTGGGTTTGTATATGGACCCACCTTTAGATTAGTAATTTTCTCTTTTAAAATCGACACTAGACGATCAGCAGTATTTTTGCCTACAGGCATGATTGTGGATATCGCCATGCAACGCTGAGATGCTGCCCCATAGGCTGCCCCTATAAAGGCGTTTGCAACTTGTTCAAGATCTGCATCTGGCATGACAACCATATTGTTTTTTCCACCGCCAAGTGCCGTTACACGTTTCCCATGCTTAGAACCAGTTTCATAAATATACTTGGCCACTGGAGTTGAGCCGACAAATGAAATCGCTTGCACAGTTGGGTTCTCTAAAAGTTCATTGACTGCATCTTTATCACCATTCACCACTGTCCAAATTCCATCTGGTAAGCCTGCTTTTTTCCATAGCTCACTAATATATAAAGCAGTCATTGGTACACGTTCAGATGCTTTTAAAATCACAGCATTTCCTACCGCAATGGCCATACTCGTTTGAGCTAAAGGCACCATGATCGGGAAGTTAAAGGGTGAAATGGCTGCTACCACACCAAGTGGATATTTTGCTGAATAAGCGTTTATTTGACCTCCAACATTAACGGAGTATTCCCCTTTCATGAGATGTGGAGCACCGATGGCTAAATCAACAGATTCAAGACCTCGTGTAATTTCACCTTTGGCATCTTCCAACGTTTTTCCGCTTTCCTTACAAATAATTTGTAGTAGCTCCTCCATATTTTCTGTCATAAGATTGCGGAACTTTAAGACGATTTCTGCACGTTTAGCCACAGATGTATCACGCCATAATGGAAAGACTGCTTGAGCCTGCTCGATTGCCTCTTTTGTCTCCTCTACTGTTGCCAGTGGCACTTTAGCAATGACATCACCTGTAGTTGGATTGTATACAGAGCCAAATCTGCCACTTCTCCCTTCAACTAACTGTCCACCAATAAAATGCGTTAATATTTTTACCTCTTGAGCTATCGTCATCATCATTTCCTCCTCTTATAATTGTTTTATTTTACATGTATCCTTTAAGCTTAAATAAGCTGCAGACATATCATTTTCACCATAGCCCTGCTGGGCAATCTCACTATAAAGTTCCACCAATTTTTCCCCAATACGTAGAGATACACCAGCTTCATCAGCCATGCCCTTTGCTAACTTCAAATCTTTCAATAATAGATTTGTTGAAAACCCAGGTGCATAATTATTATTTTTCATATATTCCACATAGTTACGCTCATAAATCCGACTTTGACCGTAGCTATTACTTAATACTTCATACAGTGTATCCGCATCAATCCCCATTTTTTCACCAAGCACAATTGTTTCAGCTACAGCCTCTGTGTAAAACCCAATCATTAGATTATTTAATAATTTAAGACGTGTACCTACACTTGAGGATAAACCTAGATGATAGATATTTTTTCCAACTATTCCGAATATTTCACCGGCACTATCATAATCTTTCTGGTCACCCCCGACCATGATCGTTAGGGTAGCATTTACAGCTCCTATGACCCCTCCACTTACAGGTGCCCCTAAATATCGTAATCCCAACGTACTTGCTTCTTTATGTAACGAATCATTTAAGTCAGGATTGACCGTACTAAAGTCAATAAGTAAGGCATCTTTCTTAGCATGATGTATGATGCCCTCCTCTGATAAATACACCATTTCTACAATTTGAGGAGTTGGTAGGCTAGTCATTATCACATCACATTGCTTTGCAACATCCTTTGCTGATGCAAGACCTATACCGCCAGCTTCTGTAAATAGCTCCACTGCCTTCGCATTTGTATCAAAGCCATACACCTCATAGTTTGCCTTTAATAAGTTAATAGACATTGGTAACCCCATATTTCCTAACCCGATAAAACCTAATTTTCGATTCATTTGGATATCCCCCAATCCTTGAAAATTCAGCAATATTGCTGGATGGTCACTAGCCAACTACCGTTTTTTATCGTAACATTAATAACGAGATACCTTTAATGACCTTGGTCAGTGACTGCGGTCAATTAAATCATAATCAAAATAAATCCTTTTCGTCAATTAAAAATTTTATATTTTCAGAATTTTTGATTTAGAAAATATTTTACAATACTTACTATCGGAGGTAATATGCCACTATGGAATCTCTAACTAGCAGGCAAAAGAAGGCATTAGAAACTCGTGATAAATTATTAAAAACATCATTAGATCTATTCAATAAATTCGGATTTGAACATGTTACTGTCGAACAAATTACAAAGGCTTGTCATGTCTCAAAGGGTACATTTTATACACATTTCCCATCTAAATATGATGTTATTTTAGAAAAATTTAAAGAACTGGATCATTTTTATAGCACTGTAGAAAAAAATATCGACCCTACATTACCAGCAAGTGAAAAAATTTTATACGTGTATCAAGAACAAATGAAATACTTAACGAATGTTGTAGGAAAGGACCTGTTACGCACTGTGTATACTGCTGCAATGACAAATCACGTAAAACAGGATCATTACTTAATTAATCCCGAGCGCAAGATTTTTCAAATAATGAATACATATATTGCAGAAGGGCTACAACAAGGTGAACTACGACAGGATATATCAGCTCATGAAGTGCAAGCCATCATACAACGTTGTATGCGTGCCAATGTTTATGATTGGTTAATTCACGGTGAAGACTTTGACTTAGCCGCTGAGATGAATCAATTTACAGCTATTGTGTTAAACGGCCTCAAAAGCGTCCAATAAAAAAAGTAGCACTTCATCCTATGATGATGAGTGCTACTTTTTTAACTAGCTGACGAAATATTTCTGTACAATTGTTTCAACAGGTAAAGGTTTATTATACAAATAACCTTGTCCCTTTTGACAATGATGGCGTTTAAGAAAATCAACTTGTGTGGGCTCTTCGATTCCTTCGGCAATTACCTCTAGCCCTAGGTTATGAGACATCGAAATGATGGCTTTAATGATAGCCTCATTTTTGTCATCTTTAGCGATATCTCTAATAAACGATTGATCGATTTTTATAATATCGATTGGATAACGCTTTAGATAGCTTAATGAAGAATAGCCTGTTCCAAAGTCATCTACTGACACATAAACCCCTAATTGCTTCAATTCCGTAAGAATCGAAAATGTCTCATGAACATTTGTCATAGAGCTTTCGGTAATCTCTACCTCCAGAAGTTCTGGAGGCACCTCGTATTTCTTTAATGCCGCTTTTATTTTTCGTGCGAAGTTTTCTTTTCTGAACTGTTTGGGTGATATATTGACGGCTATTCTTACAGGACGATACCCTTTCGATTGCCATTCTTTTTGATGACGACAAACCTCGTCAATAATCCAATCACCAATTTCAATAATTAATCCTGAAGCCTCCGCAATAGGTATAAATTGTGCAGGTGACACAAAACCAAATTTACGGTTATTCCATCGCAATAAAGCTTCAAAGCTATTGATACTATTATTTGTTAGGTCCATCTGTGGCTGGAGATGCAAACTCAGTTCATTAAATTCAATAGCTCGTCGTAAATGTGCTTCCATTAAAGCTTCATTTGGGAAAATCGCCGTCATATCCTCACGATAATAACGATAGTGAGATCGTCCATGCTCTTTAACAGAAAATAACGCCTTATCAGCTTTCCTTACAAGTGTCTCTAAATCCTTGCCATCTGCTGGACTTAGGGAGATACCGATGGAAACGCTAATAAAATATTCCTGTCCTTCTATTATAAATGGCTGCTTTAAAACTTCCAAAATGGCATTAGCGGTATATTCAATTTTTTGAATAGTCGCATCTTTTAGGACAAAGATAAACTCATCACTGTTATAACGAAAAAGGGCACATTTTGAATAGCACAGCTCATTAAGCCTTTGACTAAACATACGCATAAGCTCATCCCCCTTACTTTCACCTAGGGATTCATTAAATTTTTTAAAACGATCTATATCCACTAAAAAAAGGGCTGCTTGCTTATGCTCTTGTTTTTTGTCGTTTAGATGATGTAGCCAATGCTCCTTAAATGCCTTCCGATTCCAAATACCTGTTAATTCATCCATTAGCGCTAGGTAATAAAATGCCTCATGATCATTCATAAATGAATTTGCATCTTTTACAAATAAATGGACACCTATAACCTCACCATTATAATAGGTAGGGTGTGTTCTTAAGTAAAAAGGCTCTTTACTTAGCAATTGGTTCTTAAACAAGCATTTCGGCATTCCAAAAGCTGAGCCTTCAATTGTTTTAGCAAATAATAATTTAAATTCTTTCATATATTTACTTTCCAATAATGAAAAAATATCTCGTCCTATTAGACATTGCTGTTCTCTAGAAAGTGCTGCCGTAACAGCCATGTTTTGATGAATAATTCGGCCTTGTAAATCGACCGTTAGCACAGGACTCACATGTTGTTCCACGTATTGTAAATAAGGTTTATCTTCTATTTGTGTTTCTCTCAAAATAACCGCAACCATGGATTTAGAAAAGTGTTGTACATGAATAGCAAATGCTCGTTCATAATAACCGGTACCTAATTTCAGGACATGCTGTGTATGGCCTTCTTCGTTTAGAAAATTCGACAACTGTAGCCAGCATTGCTTGGTAAAAAAACGTTCAGCGTTCGTCGCTGCTTTATCTTGCAGCTCCATAAATGATAATAGCTTATCATTAAAATCAACGACCTCGAACACCTTTTTATCAACTTTTCTCAAACAAATGACTGCATCAAATGGATTCATTTGAATGAGTTGTTGATAATCTGCAAATGTCGCTACACTCTCTCTATAATTTTTCATTCTATCCCTCACTAAGTATCGTGTTTGCTCTATTCTTCGTCTAGCGTAGGCTTTAATGCATCTTGTAAGAAAATCTCCTGGCTATTCAGTGGATCTTCACTACGATCAAAATCTTTATAATGATACTTACCATTGGAATCTTGAATACGAGCCTTAGCAGTATCCATTAATTGTGTATTCATTATGTCAATAATACGAGTTTTTGCTTCATTTGCATATACAGGGAATAAAATTTCTACACGTTTAATCATATTGCGTGTCATCATATCAGCTGAAGATAAATATACTCTGTTCTCTCCATTATGATGGAACCAATAAATTCGGGAATGTTCTAGGAAACGACCGACAATACTTGTTACTGTAATGTTTTCACTAATGCCAGGGATACCAGGTCTAATACAGCAAATACCACGTATAATAAGCTCTACCTTTACCCCAGCAATCGAAGCCTCATATAACTTCATCATAAGATCTTTGTCTGTCAATGAATTCATTTTAGCTCGAATAAAGCCATCCCCGTATTTTTTATGACAAGCAATTTCTTCATCCATTAATCGAATAAATTCATCTCGAATATCAAAAGGTGCCACGACTAAGTGATTAAATGTAGGTTTTTCTGTATAGCCACTTAAATAGTTAAAGAAGTTTGTCGCATCAATACCAAATTCTTTATCTGTCGTTATTATGCCCATATCCGTGTAAATTTTTGCAGTGGCATCATTATAATTTCCTGTGCCAAGATGAACAAAACGTTCAATTTTGCCATTACGACGACTAACGACTAATGTGATTTTGGAATGTGTTTTTAAATTGTTCATCCCATAAATAACAAGACAGCCTGCTTGTTCTAGCTGTTTTGCCCAATGCACATTATTTTCCTCATCGAATCTGGCCTTTAATTCAACTAAAACTGTTACTTGTTTACCATTTTCTGCTGCCAGCTTTAGGGCTTGAATAATCGGTGAATTACCACTTACTCGATATAATGTTTGTTTGATTGCTAAGACATTCGGATTTACGGCTGCCTCAGAGATAAAATCAACGATTGGTGCAAATGATTCATATGGATGATGGAAAAAGATATCTTGTGTTAATGCTTTTTCAAAAATATTTTCATCGGATTGTAAATCGAAAGGTGGCTGTGGAATAAAACTTTCATATTCCAGATGTTCACGACCAACAGCTATACCTTTAACAAAAGAGAACATAAAAGTTAAATCTAAAGGTCCATCAATATGGAAAACGTCATTTTCTTCAATTTCAAATTCATCTAATAAGTAGAGAAGTACTTCCTCATTCATTTCTCCAACTCGAACTTCTAAACGACTTCCTACTCCCCATTTACGTTTCTTCAATTCTTTTTCAATTTCTACGAGAAGATCCCTTGCGCCCTCTTCATGGATCGTTAAATCCGCATTCCTAGTTAAACGGAAGGCTTGCGCTGATTTTACACTATAGCCATAAAATAATTTTTCAATATGCGCTACAATGACATCCTCCAACAATACTACGACCGTTTTGCCTTCTTCAGTGGGCACTTTAATATAACGATCTAAAACAGATGGTACTTGAACGATTGCGACTTTTTCGCGACTTTCAAGATCCGATTCATCCTGCTCTAAAAGGACTAGTAAATTGAGTGTTTTCCCCAGCAATGTCGGGAATGGACGATACGCATCTACTGCTACAGGTGTTAGAACTGGGAATATAGTTTCTGCAAACATTTCATTAATAAAAGCTTTTTGTGTGCTATTTAAATCTTTCATGTCTGCAATATGTACATTATGCTGTGGTAATAAATCATAGATTAAATGGCGGTATACTTCAGTTTGTCGACGCACTAAAGCCTGTGTACGTTCTGCGATTTTAGCTAATTGTTCCTTCGGTGTTAACCCAGATTTATTCTCAGCTTTATGGAATCCTGCACGAATTTGATCTTGTAAGCCAGCGACACGCACCATAAAAAACTCATCGAGATTTGAGCTAAATATAGCTAAAAATTTCAATCGTTCGAGCAGAGGATTATTCACATCCTCCGCTTCCTCTAATACACGTTCATTAAAAGCAAGCCAGCTTAACTCTCGATTATTATAATACTGAGGCTTCGCAATCTCCTCTAATAATCGACTATGATTTTTTAAAAACTCTTCCTCATTCAGCTCGTTATTAGTAATTTCAGTTGTCATCCGTATTCCATCCTTCTTCAATAAAATTGATTGTCATTGGGATTTTTAATGCTCGCTCTAAATGTTTTTTATGTCGATTAGCTTGAAACTTTTCAGCTGCTGCATTGTTCTTTACATAAATATTGAGCTGTACATAATCTTCCTCTGGATGCATCTCAATTGCATGTACAACATTTCGCTTTGAGACATTTAAAGCATAGACAAATTTTAATAACGCTCCAAAATCTCGTATTTTTCGATAGTCCTCACGATTCATCCACGTGGAGAACGGGGCAGCAAATCGTTGAAAATAATCTTTGTTTTTATAAGAAGCTAGAAGGGCTAGTTTGACTCTTTCTGGGTGATTTAGACCATCAATAGATTGGTTCGCAATCAAATAAAAGGTGTGTTGGCTTGAAGAGCTTAATTCGATATATTCACCAATATTAAAAACCTTCGCTGCTTTTCTGATTAACTGCAAATCTTCTGCATGATATGGTAAATAGCCTAAATGACAACATTCGCGATACAATTGATCAGCTAAATGCATCAAATAATCAACCTCTTTTTCCGTTCGACCATACTGTCGTGCAAGCCTTCTGGCATTTCCTTCAAACACATTATATTTATCAAAGGCATTGCTATCTGTTTGCAAAATCTTTTTAATAATCAGTCCCTCACGTAAACCCTTCTTCGTAAGCTGAAATGACTTGCTTCCTACAGTATCCATTAACACTCTAAATACCTCTAAGGCAGGTAAAATAATATCAGCACGGTCTGATGACAGGCCATCCAGCTGCTTTAATTCTTGAAAGCTTAATTGACCTAAAAATAAGCTTAATTCATCTAAATTTTCTTTTGTCATTTCGTATCCATGGACACTAGCAATGGGATAGTCATGTTTTTGTTGATGAATCTGTGCAATATTACGTGCACTTCCCCCAATTGCGATAATCGGTAAACCACTATTTTGAATCCATGATAATGTTTGAAATTGCTCTTTTATAAAGGCAATAAGCTCCTTCCTTTCACCGCTATTCATGATGTCGCCCTTCACAAAACGTTGCTTTAACGAAACTGTCCCGAATGGAAAGCTATGTGATTGCTGAATTTCTTTATTTTCAAACAGCGTAATTTCGGTACTACCACCACCAATATCAATCGTAACTCCCGATTTGGTTCCACTGGAATAAGCAACAGCTACAAAACCAAAATACGCTTCTTCTTCTTCTGATAAAAGCTCAATTTGAATACCAGTTCGTACTTTCATTTCTGCAATTATTTGGTCACGATTAGACGCCTGACGGATAGCAGCCGTTGCCGCCGCTTTCACATCTGTCACTTCAAAATCTTCTAACATCGCTTTAAATGTTTGTAATGTCTCGGCTAACACATCGATACCTTCTTCAGACATCTCACCAGAGGGTTGTATATATGTACGTAAACGTGCCACCGTTTTAATATTGCCTAGTTCATGGAGTCCCTCTTCATTGTTGTACTGATATAACACTAAGCGAATAGTATTGGAGCCGATATCAATAATGGCTGTTTTAAGTTCATTCAAATAATCACATCCTTCAAGCATCTTCTGATTATTTTGTTCACAATATGTAGACCTATACAAAAAAGTCGGATACTTTAAAGGCATCCGACTTTACTTTCATTTATTTATACTTTCAGGATACCCATTATTAAAATTGTGAAGTATCATGTAAAGCACAACTATTACAGAATTAATTGGTCAACACGTAGGATGAGCTCTGCAATTTCTGGCTTACTAATTTGATCTTCTGCTCCTACCTGATCACCTTTATGACGAAGGTCATCCGTAATTAGACTTGAGAATATAATAACTGGAAGTTTTTGAAGATCAGGATGCTCTTTGATTTTTCTAGTCAAATGATGCCCATCCATTTGTGGCATTTCAATATCTGTTACGACTAATTGAATATGTTCTGCGATATCACTACCGCTCTTCGCAATTCCTTCTAAGTATTCATATGCATCTCGGCCATTTTCAAAGAACTCTACATTGTCATAGCCTGCTTCATTCATCGTATCAAATAATAACTTCCGTAATAATGGTGAATCCTCTGCAATTAAAATACGTTTACCAGTACGTTCACGTTTGCCTAGCTTTTTAACAGATTCCACACTTATGCCCGATTCAGGATTAATATCCACCATAATTCTTTCGAAATCGAGTAGTAGAATCATTTGCTCGTTTTGTTTAATAACACCTATAACTTGTGATGTTCCGCCTTGATACATATCTGAAGGCTTTTCAATTTGATTCCATGATATACGGTGAATTTGTGTCACGTTATCCACATGGAACACAACACGCTGCTTATTAAATTCAGCAACAATATATTTTTGTTGCGGGTTACGCTCAGTACTCTGAATTCCAAGTACCCGTAGCATATCCACAACTGGTAATACTTCACCTCGTAATTGAATGATTCCTTCTACATGCGGGTGCGCGTGTGGAATAAATGTTACTGGAATCGGTTGAATGATTTCTTTTACTTTAATTACATTGATACCAAATTTATTGTTAGCTACTTCAAATTCAACGATTTCTAGCTCATTTGTGCCACTTTCTAATAATATTCCTTTATGTTCCAATGCAACCCCGCTCCTTTCTCTACTTCAATTTATAATTCAATTGTATCATAGGCAATACATTTCTCCTACTTGCTATTTCCATTTTTATCATTAACTTTTAGATGTACCAATAGGCCAATGACTGTCATTACGATTAGCGTCGATAGTGCGACACGACTAGCTAATGTACCGTAATCCTTCATCCATAATGTAACTGTCCCGTATACGGCTGGCCCAATAATAGATGATACTTTCCCAGAGAAAGCAAACAAGCCAAAGAACTGTCCACGTTTCTCATCTGGTGACAATTCAATAATATAGGTCCTAGACGTTACCCACATAGAACCAAGTGATATACCAAAAAGACTACCTGCAAGCCAAAACATCCATTGTGCTGTCGCAAATACAGCAAACACTAAAGCGACAATCATAATAAGGGCTACCATAGTAATCGCGCGTTTAGCGCCTACTGACTTTGTAATATAGCCAAATGCCAAAGACCCAATGATCGTGGATACAGTAGAAACTAAATAAAGAATGATAAATTGACCCGAGCTAAAACCGACAATAGCCGTCGCGTAAACGGCCATCATTGCAATCGTAGTAGCGATAGCATCATTCAAAAAGAAATAAGCAATCATAAAAGTAAAGATCGCCTTATATTGTTTCATGTCCTTAAAGGTTTCAATAATTTCTTTATAGCCATCTAAAAATTTTAAAGACTTCCTCTGTGCTTTGGGAATTGGCGTATCTTTATTGATCAAAAATAAAGGCAGTGAAAATAATAAATATAAAATTGCCGTAGGAATAAATGCACGATGAAAATCACTGTTGCCAACATACAAATAAACAAGAAGACCAAAAAGTGTACCCAAATACCCAATTGCAACGCCATAGCCAGATATAAGTGGCATTTCTTCTTTCGACCCTAAATCTGGCATCATGGAATCATAGAATACTAGACTTGAATTAAAGAAGAACTTTGCAATGACAAAACTTGCCACGACTAAAAATAAACTAAGAGGTACCCCTGAGTAATGAGTGGTTGTCTGTAGCTCCGCAAATATCCCCATCATAAAAGTGAAAAGAATGGAAATTGAAGCAAACCAGACAATAAATCTTTTTTTATAGCCAGTATTATCAATCCACACTCCGAAAAGTGGAGAAAATACTACCAGTAATAAGCTAGCAATGGCATTCGCATACGAAATAAATGTACTAGCTACTTGTTGCATAACTTCATTTGTTCCTAATACCTCATCCATATAAAACGGGAAAAAAATCGTATTAATATTTGAAGAAAAAATTGTATTAGCAAAATCATAGAAAGCCCATGAAAGTATTGGTAATGATAAGTAAATCGCTAACTGACTTCGATGCTGGACGTCTATTGCTGAACTCGTTTTCATAAAACCCTCCCTTACATTCTCTATAATAATCAATTAATTTCTTTCCGTAATGAAAAATTCCTTTTTTTAAAGAAAATTAATATTATTTACAATATAACAGTAAATTCATTGAAACATAACTGCTAAAAGATCGATAAATAATGCCTTCTTCAAACAAAAAAGATATCCAAGCCCCTCGCTTGAATATCTTTTTTATTATTCTTCTGTTATTGCTACCCATTCAGAAGACCATTGCTCAATTGCTTTTAGTACAGGTGCAAGTGCGTATCCCTTTTCAGTAAGTTCATACTCAATGACGACTGGGGTAGAAGGAATGACAGTACGTAATACAATCTCCTCGATTTCTAGCTCCTTTAATCGCTCAGTTAATACGCGGCTGCTTATATTTAACTGATTTTTAATAACTGAATACCGCTGAGGACCATCTAATAATTGAAAAATGAGTAAAGTATTCCAGCGATGATTGACTATTTTTAGCGCCTTTTCAAATCGAGGACAAATTTTTTTTTGATCCACGTTACAAGCCTCCATTGTTAGTAGTTCATATACAACAGTATAACACTTCTTTCAATATTCAGTTCTTAAAACACATTTAGTTACTTGACAAAAGTTATTTTTAAAAATAAACTAAGTTACAAATTGTAAGTTAAAGAAAAAGGAGATATTTTAGAATGCAAAACATTGGTTCAACTATTTTACGTGTCGTTCTCGGCATTATTTTTGCGGTACATGGTTTTCAAAAATTTCAAGGAGGTATTAGCTACACGGCAGACTTCTTTGATAGTTTAGGTATACCAGGATTTATGGCGTATATCGTTGCAATTATTGAGTTAGTGGGAGGTATTGCCCTTATTTTAGGTTTAGCAACAAGAATTTTTGGAGCATTACTAACAATGACTATGATTGTAGCCATTTTCACAGCTAAGCTAAGTATTGGCTTTATTGGGGCTGATGGTTTAGCCGGATACGAATTAGATTTAGCCTTGGGTGCAATTGCTCTATACTTCACTCTAGCTGGTGCTTCTAGCTTTTCATTGGACGCCCAACTATTTGGGAAAGAGTAACAAAAAAACCTGAAGTCTCTCCAAAAAGAAGAAACTTCAGGTTCTTGTTTATCCAAATAAGGTTTTTATTATCTATAACGGTGAAGAAGAGCCTGTGTCCCATTATCACCATAGCCCTCTTCGATCAACTTTTCATACATTTCATAGGCTAACGCCAACCCTGGCAAAGTAATCCCCATTGTCTTGGATTCATCCAAAGCTATTTTCATATCCTTCACAAAATGTTTGATATAAAAACCTGGTGCAAAGTCTTCTTTGATCATGCGTGGTGCCAAATTACTTAGAGACCACGAACCTGCCGCACCTGATGCAATGGACTGCAATACGGTTGGTAAATCTAGCCCTGCCTTGAGACCGTAAGCAAGCGATTCGCATACCCCAATCATGCCTGAAGCTATGGCAATTTGATTGCACATCTTTGCATGTTGACCAGCCCCTGCCTCACCTTGATAAACGATATTTTCTCCGAAATGCTTCATCAGCGGTAAAGCCTTATCGTAAGTTGTTAAATCGCCACCGACCATAATCGACAATGTACCATTTTGCGCACCGATATCACCACCTGAAACAGGTGCATCTAAAGACTCTACACCAATAGTTTGTGCATGCTCATATATTTTCTTGGCTAAAGATGGCTCTGAAGTCGTCATATCAATGATAAGGTTGTCAGGTTCAGCTGTTTTGAAAAGGCCATTTTCTCCAAAATAAACCTCTTCAACATCTGAGGGGTAGCCAACCATTGTAAATGCAATGTCTTGATGTTTAAACGCTTCTGCTGGCGAACTAGCCCATGTTGCTCCTAAAGCTACTAGCGGCTCTGCTTTTTCTTTAGTACGAGTGTACACCGTCACCTCATGGTCATTTTTCAATAAGTGTTTAATAATACTTGTCCCCATTACACCAGTTCCGATAAATGCAATACGTTGCTTTTTCATATGTATATACTCCTTCGTCATAAAAGTTAGGATTCTTTCACCTACGTGACTTGATGTTTTCAGTTTAGGCGAATAAATAAAATAATTCAAACTCTCCCTATAACTTGTACTAATCATTAGATAACTTGCATATATACCGAATAAGCAAAAAAAAAAGAGAGCAAGTGATTGGGGGATCACTGCTCTAAAGGGGGAAATGAGAATGTTGCTGTGTTCATAGTAAGTTATTCCCCATTAAAATGCATTTTAAACATCTATTTTTAAAATGTTATTACTCTGAATACTGGAACAATCTTTTTATTCGTCTTGGTCTTTTTCTTCATCAAATGCTGTCTGTCTATAATAGGTATTCATTAACTGGTCTAATCTGCGACTCAGTTGAATGGTTTTTGCATTTTGTAACCCGTTTTCAACACCAGAGCGAATCATCAACTCACGAGTTTGTTCCATTTGTTTCAAGAGTAGATTGACCATTCATACAACCCTCCACACACAAATAATCATACCATTATTATACATTTATATTTCATTTCTTACAGCATTAACTTACGACAATGTTCGACAAATTAACTCCTAGGTATTTCGTTAAAAGTATAGATAATTCGTCCATTTTGCTTGGCCTCACCTCTGAAATGTTTAAATAAAGGATGCGCTACAAGAATTTCTCGAAATTCGTAAAAATCTTCCTTTTGAATTTCAATACTTCCTATTTCCCCATTTTGTAATTGTTTAAGCATATTTTCGTATCTTTCCATTAGTTTTATTCCTTTCTTTTCATCTTTTGTGTAATAAATTATGAATTATTTAAAAAAAGCTTTACGTTTACCATTTTTTCGTGCAAACTGTATATTATTAGTCGATGAAGGAGCTGACTGTCTGTGAAAATAGCTGAAGTTGGAAATATTATCGAGTTTAAAAATGGTCTCCAAGGCATTGTCGAAAAGGTAAATGAAAATTCGGTGATCGTTAACTTAACATATATGGAGAATTTTGATTCCCTTGAAATTGAAGAAAAAACGGTCGTCAATCATAAACGTTACAAAATTTTATATACGAATGAAGCTTAATAGTCTGAATAGTCCCTATTTGTCTTTATAGATGATATGGGGCTTTTTTTTTGATAAAATTAAAGCATGGAGGTCGTATATGCTAACAAATTCAAAACAAACAGTACTATTACTCCTTTCTCTATTATTCGTTTATGGCATGCTTGCCTTTACCTTTGCTAACCAAGCAGTATTTTGGTACATGTATGCATTTACCTTACTAGTATGTATTGCCATTGCCATATTAGCTGGTTCTATTGAAGATCAATTACCCACATGGCAATTTTTACTCTTTGGGATTGGATACGGTACCATCACTTATGGTATTATTCGCTTCGGTTATTGGCTTGCTCCATTTATTAATAATAACTTAGTACAATCCGTTCATAAATTTTTAACAAACTATGGACCACAAAATATTTGGCACTATGCATTACTTGTTTTTATTGTTGCCATCGGCGAAGAATTATTTTGGCGTGGTTATGTTCAGCAACAATTAAAACGCTTTATGCGTCCTACTCTGGCTATCCTAGTGACGGCAGTTTTATGTGCAATCTCCATCGCCCTGAGTGGTTTTATTTTAGGCGTGGTTGCTGCACTGGTGACAAGTATTATTTGGGGCTTCTTGTATGAATGGAAGAGAAGTATGCCACTTGTTATTGTAGCTCATGTTGTTTTTGTACTATTATTATTTTTAGTGTTACCTTTAACATCATAACATTATTATTTGGAAACATTTTAGCTTTACTAACGTTTAATTTAGAAAAGGAGGGTTTTTTATGCAAAAAAAATTATTTTCAATTCTTGCATTATTATTAACAGCAGTACTAGTAGTAGGTTGTAATACCTCTGAAAAAACAGAGGGTTCAGATACTCAGCAAAATGAGCCGTCTGATACTGCTGCCGATCAAAAACCATCTGGCGATGAAACAGCAGGTGAAGCACAAGAGGAAGAGAATACAGATACACCTGCATCAAATGAAACAAATACTGGGGATGCTTCTAAACAGCCTCAGCAAGATGTGACTTACAAACAAAATGGTGTAGATAAAACAGAAAAGGCAACTGAATCTAAAAGTGTTGACCAAAGCTATAAGCTACAACAACTTCCAGGGTTCACATTAACGCAAGAAGAGCCAGGTAAAGATATGCTAGTATCTAATGATGATGACGAAGTGTTTATGCGTATTGAAACAATTGAGGCATCACAATCAAGCTTTACTGAAGTAAAAACAGCTATGCAAGATTATATGAATGCTGTAGGTGAAACAGTAGCTTTAACTACTGATGAATTAGCTGCATTCAAGGATGTTCAAAATATTGAAGGTTATGTTGTAGACTTTGACACAGAGAAAGTAATCGGGGTTGTTTTTGAAAATGATGGTCTCATTACAAAATTAACGATTCACGATAATGATAAGCAAGATTTAACGAATGCTATGATGAACATGGCAGCAACTATTTCTAAAAAATAATAATTCGTAATACAAGAAGGACGATAGACAAAGCATTGTCGATCGTCCTTTTATGTATGTTTGAGATTTTTTTATCCACATGATTAAAAAGTTGTCTCAAATGAATGAGACAACTTTTTTAATACGATAAATCTTTAATAGAAAGGCCCATTTTCTTTAATAACGTAATAGCCTGCTCTTTTTCTTCTGAAGATAATACGCTCATTATTTCATGTAAATGCTGCTCATGCTTTGGGAATAGTTCTCCCATAAACGCTTCGCCTTCATCCGTGATTTCTGCATATGTCACACGACGATCCGCTGGACAGGACACACGCAATAAATAGCCTCTTTTTTCAAGCTTATCAATGACATACGTAATAGACCCACTGGCAAGTAAAATTTTATTGCCAATTTGCTGTAATGGCTGTCTTCCTTTATGATAAAGAAGCTCGAGAACAGCAAATTCAGTTGGGTTTAAACCATTATCCTGAAATAATTGATGTGTTGTCTCATTGATAGCTTTAAGTGCACGTGACAATACAATATATAATTTTAAAGATTGTTTTAAGTCTTCTGACGTCATATTCTTTTCCTCTCACTTCGCTCTTTATACTTGACATTATAGCGATATTAGAAAAGCATTGTCAAAAGCATTATCCGATTTAGAAGGTTATATTGTTGTTATCCAACCATTTTTACTCTCTTTATGTTACTAAATAGGCAGAATCTTTTGTGGATACTTCCATTGTATCCACTTGGTTAAATGTATAAATTGGGAACTGTAGATGGAAGCATGTCCCCTTCTGTAATTCACTACTAACACCTATAACTCCATCGTGCTCTTCGATAACTTTTTTCACGAAAGCAAGGCCCAGTCCTGTCCCTGTTGATTTTGTCGTGTAAAAAGGCTGGAATAGGTTTTGAAGGGTTGTGCTATCCATTCCAACGCCTTCGTCTTTAATTGTAAGTTCAACAATCGCGCAGTCATTTGTTGTCATTTCTACAGTAATCGTACCACCATTATTCATGGATTCCATCGCATTTTTGATGAGATTCATTAATACTTGCTTTAATCGATTTTCACTTCCACCAATATAAACTTGATTAGGAATTGAAATGTACTGAATCATAATATTTTTCATGAGTGCATCTGGTAACATGAACTCAATGACTTGTTTTACAATATGATCTAGTTCCAATAACTCCACTTTCATAGTTGATGGCTTGGACAAAACTAATAGCTCTGATAAGATTTGTTCCATTCGTTGAAGCTCGCTATCAATGACAGAAAGGTACATGCGTGATTCATCGTCAGCATTTATTTTTAATAAATCAGTAAAACCCTTTAAAGAAGTTAATGGATTACGAATTTCATGCGCAATACTCGCAGCCATTTGTCCAACAACATTCAAAGCTTGTTGATGCTCCACCTTATGTTGAAGTTGCTTCTTCTCTGTTTCATCATTAATAACCGTGACAATAATGTTATTGTATTCATCGAAAATACTGGAAATTTCATAATAGCAAGTTCTACTTACTTGTGTTTCATCGACAACGTGAAGACTTGCATGTTTGTCACCCATTAATTTAGAAAGGTAGGATGTAATTTGCCCTTTTTTCAATGTAAATAGATCAAATATATGCTGATGAGCTTTATGAAGCAGCTGCGAGCTTTCTACTTTGAGAAACATTTCTGCATACTTATTAAGCCCAAGAATAATACCGCTAGCATCACTTACAATAACAGCATAAGGTAAGTAATCATATGCATTAAAAGATTGGGATCTTTCATGCTCTTGACTAACGTATAATTTATGGGGGACATCTTCATTTATTGTTGAAATTTGCGCAACAATTTCTTCTGCATTTGGGTCATAGAAACATTTAAATGATAACATTTCATACTCATTTCCTACTGTGCGAATGTTGAAAATTTCTTCCGATCGTAAATCCTTTTGTAGTTGTTGGACGAACTTCGCCCATTTAAATTTAGATGGCTCGTCCATAGCCAAATTGCCAATATACGTTAAATTAAAATTAAATAGTTGGATAGCAGCCTCATTGACGTTCAAAATTTTCCCTGCTTTATTGAGTATAAGTGTTGGTGACGAAGTACTTTTCATAAGATTTCCAAAACATTGATTAATATCATTTTGCTTCAACTTTCTCACCGAACCTTTCAAAAGAGTAAAAAACCTCTAAATCGAATTTTGAGCCTTTACTATACATTATGACAGCACGATTCTATTATTACAAAATTTAGTAAATTTAAGTATTTTAAATTATTTCACGAACTGTTCACAAAATAAATAGGTAAAAAGAATTATATTGTATGTCAAATACTTGACTGATACAATTAGATACTGAAAGGAAGATTATTGTATGAATACTATTTTAACTACTTTAAACGCAAAGTATATACACACAAATCTAGCATTGCGCTATTTAAAAGGTGCCGCTGCACCCGAATTCAATCCAATTATAGCAGAATATACAATTAAAGACCCTGCTTTTAATATTGTATCAGATTTGTTCCAAAAAAAACCTGATATCGTTGGATTTAGTTGTTATATTTGGAATATTGAAGAAACAATTCATGTTATTAAAATGTTAAAAACGGTCTGTCCAGATGTTAAAATTTTGCTTGGAGGTCCTGAGGTTTCTTACGATTCTCACCATTGGCTACGCCGTATACCTGAAGTAGATTTCATAGTGATGGGTGAAGGAGAAACTTCATTTAAGCAATTGTTACGTTATTTACACGGTGAAATATTACTGGAGGATGTCCCTGGAATTTGCTATTTGGAGGACGGTAAAGTTAAGATTCACGCTCAACCACCTAAAATAGATTTGCGTGATTTAGCGAGTCCGTTTCGCTTTGAAGAGGATCTTCCTCACCTTGGGAAACGTATTCAGTACATTGAAACAAGCAGAGGCTGTCCATTTAGCTGTCAATTCTGTTTATCTTCTATAGAGGTTGGTGTTCGATACTTTAACCGAGAAAAAATTAAGGAAGATATTCGTTTCTTAATGGATAATGGCGCTAGAACTATAAAATTCGTGGATCGAACGTTTAATATAAGCCGTAGCTACGCTATGGAAATGTTCCAGTTTTTAATTGATGAACATAAACCAGGTGTTGTATTCCAGTTTGAAATTACTGCCGATATTATGCGTCCGGAAGTTATCCAATTTTTAAATGACAATGCGCCGAGTGGTTTGTTCCGCTTCGAAATTGGTGTTCAGTCCACAAATGATTTAACCAATACACTTGTACAGCGTCGCCAAAACTTTGAAAAACTAAAGAGAACAGTGACAATGGTTAAAGATGGTGGAAAAATCGATCAACACTTAGACTTAATAGCAGGTTTGCCTGAAGAGGATTACGCAAGCTTCCGTCAAACCTTTAATGACGTTTTTGCCATGCGACCAGAAGAACTCCAGCTTGGTTTTTTAAAGCTTTTACGCGGTACAGGGCTTCGAGTGGAGGCTGAGAAGTTTGGTTATACTTACGTCGATCTAGCGCCTTATGAAATCTTTTCTAATAATGTCCTTACATTTGATGATATTGTTCGCATTAAACATGCAGAGGATGTTCTGGAGAAATACTGGAATGATCATCGTATGGATCATACAATCGAATATTTAGTAACCGAGGTCTTTGAAACACCATTTGACTTTTTCCAAAGCTTCGGTACGTATTGGGAAACTAAGGGATGGTCCCGTATTGGCCATCAATTAGAAGATTTATTCCGTCGTTTACTAATGTTCTTAGAAACTGTAGATGGTGCGAATTTAAACATTATACAAAGCTTAATGCAACTGGATTATCTAACAGCTCAGCAATTCCAGCCCCGTAAACTATGGTGGAAGGAACGCCCAACAATAGAGCAACAAAAAACAATCTACCAGACACTACGTGAAAATCCGGCTATCGCTGGTGAGGCTTTTGCAGACTTTAAACTTACTGAGAAAGAGCTGTTTAAGCATACTTTGGTAATCCCACATGCTCTCAATTATGATGATTTCTTAAATGGCAAAATTGTACAAAAAGATGGCTATCTTTTAACTTATTTCCGTCATGGTCAAGCGCCTTACTTTGCAACAATCCCCACACTTTAATAACATACGCTAGTCCTGTATGAACGATCAGGACTAGCTTTTTTTATGGTCTTAAACAATTCTTAAAGATGCACTGAAAAAGAAACGGGTAGCTGTTTTATATCGTTTCTGCCTTTTTAATCTATTAGTCAAGTATTCATAGCGATTCTAAAAAAATTTAGGGCAAATTTCTTAAAAACAAACAATCTATACGTTGAAAATATACCCACTTCAAATGTTCACATTCGGGAAAAACAATTTTAAATTTTCCGAAAATTTTGTGACAACTTACACATTTAGGCGTTTTAGTACAAATGGAGCCCTCTTATTCTATATCAGACACGTTTATTTATTTGTTTATTTTTATGTATTTTATATTGTATTGGAACTACCTATTTCATTCAATAGTTAATATTAAATTCCTAAAAATGTATAGAATTAGTATAGATGGTTTTTTAATGTATATACAGTTGTAATGACAACTTTCGACAATTTTATCTCTTTTTACCCCTATATAATAGAAGAAAGTCAATTACTATTAAATGCCCTCTCTAGCTATCGAAAAGAGAATACATTCGTGTATGACTGCTTCAATATGAATACACGCTCACACAGCTATGTAACTCCCAAAGTAGCTCCCAAACAAGTACATTATTACTTAACACGTTTGACGAAAAAAGGGGCAATCTCAAGATTACCCCTCAACAAATCCTTATATATCAATGTTCTGTGTGCGTTACCCAATTATTACGCGTTCCTTTGGATAATGGAATTTCGATTTCTTTCCACGTCCACCACCACCTAGTGTATACAGGAAGGAAATCAAACCAACCCGACCAATGAACATTAACATAATAATTATTACCTTGCCAATGACCGATAAATCTGAAGTTATTCCTAATGACATCCCACAAGTACCGAACGCAGAGGTGATTTCAAAAATAATTTGAATAAGAGAGGCATGAGGCTCTGTAATAAGCAAAATAATCGTTGCAATTAAAACCATGAAAAAGGCTAATAAAATGACAACGAAGGAGCGGAAAACATCAATTAAATGAATTTCTCGCCCGAACACTTGAATATCCTCTCTTCCTCTTGCAAATGTAATTAAAAATAAAATAGCTATGGCAAAAGTAGTTGTTCGAATTCCTCCCCCCACTGAACTTGGTGAGGAACCTATGAACATGAGAAAACTCATAAAAATATCTGTCGCCTCACTAAACGTCGTCACATCGTAAGTTGTCAGCCCAGCAGATCTCGTCGACACAGAATGGAACATCGCTGAAAAAAGCGCCTCATGCCAGGACATTTCCTTGAAAGAATGGAAAGATTCGAGAAGTAAAATGACTAGAGCACCAACAACAAATAAAATGGCATAAGTAGACGTAGTGATTTTTGTAAACAAGCTAAATCGAAAATTCGCATGACGTTTGAGTAAAAAAGTTTTTAGTTCAATTAAGACAGGGAAACCGATTGCCCCTAACACAATAAGTAACATTGTCACCAGCTGAACAAAATAATCATCATGGAATGGCAATAAGCTCATTCCCGTAATGTCAAATCCCCCATTGGTCGTAGCAGAAATTGAAGCAAATACTCCGTGTAAGAATGCTTCTTCTAACGTATCAAAATAATTGGTAAAATGTAGAGTTAAAATAAACGTACCTGCTACCTCAATACCAATTAAGATTTTTAAGATTTCACGTATTAATTTCACAACACCAGACAAATTGTACTGGTTGTGGTCAATCATAATTAACTGACGCTCACGCATCCCTATTTTTTTCCCGACTAAGAGCCACACAAAGGTACCCAGTGACATAATACCAATTGCGCCTAACTGTAAAATAACAAGAATCATCACAAGTCCAAATGTCGTATACGTTTCAGAAATATTAATAGTTGTTAAACCAGTAACACTTACTGCACTTACTGCCGTAAATAGACTATCTAAAAAGGAAACCTCTACCCCTTCTTGATGAACGCCTGGAAGCCGTAATAACAGGAAGGAAATCGCTATAGCTATAAAATAATAAGAAACAAGTACCTGAAATGGTGTGACAAGTCTATTGGAAGATTTTTTCCAAGGCACTTTAACAACCCCTCCTACATATGATGCCCAACTAGATAGATTATAGTATAGAAAAAATACAAGAAAAAAGAAAGAGGAATAGTTATTACTATACTTTTTGAGAATGAGACGATATCTGAACAAAAATGCATTTTTATTTTGGAGGTGAAATTTTGAATAAGTGGTTAAAGGCTTGGAGTATATTTATTTTTACAATCGGAGGATTATTAGTATTACTAATAATTGCGAGTGTTTTGCTTTTTTTGCATCTTAAAGCTAATTTACATCCAGATGAATCTGAAGAAGCAAAGGTACTTTTACAAACATACTATCCAACGATGACATACGAAATTTCTGGTGTTGAAGCAATTTGCAAAGAAAATTTCATATCTTCTATTGAGTATTTTCATTATGATTTACCTATCGAACATACACAGGTAAAGATTTTCTCACACTGCACAATGGGTTAAGGTCAAAAAAGCTCGAAGTATGTAGGTGGAGTGACTATGTAGAAGTTGATCGGAACGTAGGGTGTCGACTCCTATGGGAAAAGCGTCCTCCCGTAGTGGAGATTAAAGGCTATACTTTATAAATTAAAATCTCATAGAGAATGAAATACCAAAAGCCATCGATCATCATACGTTCGATGGCTTTCGACTACAGGCTGGATAATTCAATCTAAGCTATTTTTTATTTCGAACACCTACTAGATAGCCTACAAATGCTATGCCGAGTAGGACAATCCAGAATGTTAACTCCCATGCAGTGGAATGTGGGAATTCTGCAGGTAATATCCCTACTTTTTCATGGGCTAATGTTAGGACAACGAGCTTCACACCTACCCAGCCTACAATTAAAAATGCAGCTGTTTCAAGTGAAGGATAATCATTTAATACTTTGACAAACCATTGGGCAGCAAAACGCATCATAATAACCCCGATAAACCCACCAAGGAGCATGACGATAAATTGTCCACCATTAATGCCACCGATATCAAAATTCCCCAAATGAGGCAATGTGACAGCGATAGCTACTGCAGCCAACATGGAATCAATAGCAAATGCAATGTCTGCAGCTTCTACTTTGAGTACTGTTAACCAGAATCCAGAACCCTTTTTCCCAGTCTTTTCACTCGTCTCTTCTTCTTCATCATCTTTATGTTTACGTAAATCATAAATATTTTTAGCCGACATAAATAGCAGATAAGCTGCACCTACTGCTTGTATTTGCCAATAGTTTACTAAAACTGTAATGACAAAAAGAGCAGCGAATCGAAAAATCAGGGCGCCAAATAGTCCATAAAATAACGCCTTTTTTTGTTGTTCTTGCGGTAAATGTTTGACCATTACAGCCATTACTACTGCATTATCAGCTGCTAGTAATCCCTCTAATACAACTAGGACAATTAAAACCCAGCCATATTGTAATATTATTGCTTCCATTTATGCTAGTGCCTCCTCTAAGCTCGAAATACCCAAATGACTAGTTCCACTAAAGTACAAAAGAAAAAAACCCCTGCCATATGTAGGCAAAGGTCTCGCTAAGTAAATTAGTACCTTATTGGTACATCAATCTACACGTCATCAGTCATCATTTTACGCATAGAGCCATTCACTATCACATCCGATGGTTAAACCATGTCTTGACGAATGTGAAACCAGGTAAAATAATTACAAAACCTGTTAGCTACTCCCCTTTGACAAAGTGTCGAAGGTATCTTCTTTCAAACATTATAGCACTATCATTTACAGCTGACAAAAATATCTATATTGTTTTTTCATTACTTAATTTGTATCTGGTAGCTCTTATCTTCTTTATGCGCTAAATAAAAATCAATCATTCGCGGCATCGTCCGAATAAAATCAGGACATGTAATGCCACCTTTTTGTAAAATTTGCTGGGCTTCAGTCGTGTCGAATGTGGCATTCCATGTTAAATAATCTAATGTCTCCTGCTCCACCCCTAGCTTTCTCCGAATAAATGGAATTTGCAAGGATAGCTTTGCCCACGCAAACGGTAAACGTCCCTTCGGATAAGCATTCGTCACTAGTTTCACCATAGTACGATATACTTCCTGTACAGGGTGAGGATTCGGATCTGTTAAATGAAAGGTCTTGCCTTCAGCCTCTTGTTCTGATGCCAAAAAAGTTGAGGCATTTAATATATAGTCTACTGGTACTACATTGATCGTAGATGTAGATTGACCGATATAAGGAATTATAGGTAAACATTTTAAACGTTCTACTAAATTTAAAAAGAAATAGGGGCCATCAAACTTAATGGTTTCACCCGTTTCCGAATGTCCCCTCACAATGCCAGGTCTAATAATGGTTAATGGAATTTCGGATTTTAAATCTTCTACTCGGAGCTCAGCCTCATACTTTGTCTCTTCATAATAATTTTTAAATGCCATTGGTCGAATCAGTTCATTTTCACGCAGTACCCCCTCACGTGAACCCGCCACATAAGCCGTACTAAAGTACATATAGCGTTTTAAATGGGGTAAAGTGCGCACAAATTCATTCACCATTGTTGTCCCATGTACATTCACTTTCCAGGCAATATCACGTGGTACTGCTAAATCGTATATAGCAGCTAAATGCCAGAGCACTTCAATTTGAGGTACGATTTCTTCAATCACTTGATTATCTAAGCCGAGGTTCGGCAAGGTAATATCACCCTCAACGATACGAATCGAACCATTAGGAAACTCCTTTAATATTTTATTTTTCTCTCGATGAGCCTTAATGGTTTCACCAGCTAATACGATTGCTATAACCTGTTGTGTTTGTTTTTTTTGGAACAATGTCCTAATTAATTGACTTGAAATGAAACCAGGAAAACCAGTAAAAAAATGAACTTTCATCTCCCATTCCCCCTCGATTCTAACGCATCTTTCTTGTTTCCTTATCCACTAAACTATAAACAATCGGTACAATATATAGTGTTAATAACGTGGACGTCACAAGACCTCCAATCACTGCAATTCCCATCGGTTGATTCATCTCTGTTCCTTCCCCAATGCCAAGTGCAAGGGGAAGCAATCCTAAAATAGTCGTTAACGCGGTCATTAAGATTGGACGGAGACGATCCTGAGTAGCCAGTAAAATGGCTTCATACGCAGACATACCATTCGCTTTTTGCTGGTTAATATAATCTACTAAGACAATACCGTTATTTACAACAATCCCTACAAGCACTAAAATTCCGATTACAGATGTCACACCTATTAATGTATTTGTGGCAAACATGGCAATTGCAACACCTATGATCATTAATGGCACCGTAAACATAATGACAAACGGATATTTGAATGATTCAAATTGAGCAGCCATCACAATATAAACTAATATAATTGCCAGAATAACGGCTAATAGCATATCATCGATTGCACTATCATAAAGCTCTCGATCACCGCTAAATACAATTTGCGTAGTAGGTGATAAATGAGCACTCTCTATTGCTTTATCTACCTTTGCTGATATTCCGCCTAAAGATTCCTTCGTTTCATATTCAACAAAAAATGCCACTGCTGCAGCCTGCTCAGAACGTCGAATAGAGACGGGACCCTCTTCTATAGAAACGGTAGCAACATCCTCTAATTTCACAAACAAGCCCGCAGGAGAACGAAGCTGCATTGCTTTTAGTGAATCCACACTATCGTTGAAGGTCTGTCCGAAACCTGTGTAGACAGGCAACACAGCACCATCCTCTGCGATTAATTGGGACGTTAATTGCCCTCTTGTCATTTGATTGACAGACTGTGCAATTTGGGCTGGTACAAAACCATAATCTTTTGCATTCTCTCGATTGACTTCAATTTGAATTTCTTGAACCGTATTATCTAAATCTGTGGAAACTTTCGTCACTTCATCAATCGCTTGTAGCTCTTGTTGTACTTTATTAACAGCCTGTTGGAGCCTTCCTTCATCAGAGTCAGTTAATCTAAACGTTAAAGTATGTGGTGATGAGCCAGTTGCTGTCGATACATTAAATGTCAGTTCAGTCTTATCTTCTAACTCTCCCTGCAAATCTTGCTCTAATTCTTCGACAAATTCAAAAATTGAACGTTCTCTATCCGCTAAAGGCACTAGCTTTACATACATTTCTGCTTGATTCGGGCTTGTTTGTCCACGTGATTGAGATTGTTGTGTGCCACCAATTAAACTAACATAAACATCTACATCTTTTTCCTGCTTTAAACGGTCCTCGATCTTCCTAACAACCTTTTCAGTTTCAGATACAGCTACACCCTTTTCAAGATTGACGCTAATGGTTGTGAATCCTTCATCGGTAGGTGGTAAAAATTCAGTACCAATTCTAGTCAATCCGAATAATGATAGACCAAAGCAAGCTACTGTGAAAATTAGTATGAGCATACGATGCTTCAGAACCCAAACAATAGACGATTTGTATCGCTTATAAAATTGAGATTGACTACGCTGCTCGTAAAAGTTAATACTTTTCATTTTTAAAAGGCGACTCGCTAGCATCGGCACTACTGTAAGGGCAACTACTAAAGAGGCAATTAAACTAAATGAAATTGTGAGAGCAAATTCTGTGAAAATCTGTCCAATCAATCCTTCGATGAACATAACAGGAATAAAGACAGCTATTGTTGTTAGTGTTGAAGCTGTGATAGCAAGAGCAACTTCCCTTGTCCCTTCCTGTGCTGCTGTAATAGGATCTTTCCCTAGCCCTAAGTGTCTTTCAATATTTTCAATAACAACAATCGCATTATCCACTAGCATGCCAATACCCAAAGCTAGAGCACCTAAAGTCATAATATTGAGTGAAAAGTCAGCAAAAAACATCAATACAAATGTCACTATAACTGAATAGGGGATGGCGATACCAATAATGATAGGGCTCTTTACACTGCGTAAAAACACAAAAAGGACGAACATTGCAAACAATCCACCTAAAATTAAGGAAGAGCCGATATTACTAATAGCAACATCCACGTAGTTGCCCTGATCTACTAATATGTCTGCTGTTATTCCCCTGTATTGCTCTTTCTCTAGCAGATCATTTAAGGTTTGTTGAAACTCCTTTGACACTTCTGCAGTATTCGCACCCGATTCCTGTATGACAGACATAAGAACTGCTGCATGCTCATTGGCACGAGTTGTCGTTACTGATGGCTGTTCTGCCCTTTTAACAGAGCCGAGATGGCCAACTGTTAACGCTTCCCCTGTTAAAGGATTCACAGAAACAATTAAATCGGCTATTTCTTCAGGGGAGGTTAATGTACTAACAATCCGTGTTGTTAACATTTTTCCATCATCAGTTAAAACAGGTTCACCAGGAAGTGATACATTGTTCGCTTGAACGATTTGAATAATATCTGCCTGTGTTAAGCCTTTTTCGACCAGCTTTCCCTCATCTAATGTAATTTGTATTTCCTCTATCAGCTTCCCAGAAACATTCACACTGGCGACACCCTCTGTCCGGCGAAGCTCCTTTTCTAAATCCTCTGCTAACAAGCGCACATCAACGTTTTCATTTTCTGCGCGCAATGATAGCTGAATAATCGGAAATTGAGATGGATCAAATTTTAAAAAGCTTGGCTTGCCCGCATCATTGGGGAGAGGCGTCATATCAATTCTTTGTAAAATATCAAGTTGGACATCTTCTAGGTTGGTGGACCAATTGAATTCTAGGACGATTAAATTGCTTCCTTCTTGCGAGGTTGACTGTAGTTTCTTAATGCCTGGTAAGGTGGCTAGTGTTGCCTCTAAAGGCTTCGTTACCCTCTCATTCACCTCTGTTGGGCTTGCTCCAGGATAGGAGGTGACTACTACACCTATCGGAGGATTTAACTCCGGAATTAAAGTAATTGGTATTTTTAATAACGATACACCGCCTAATAAAATGACAAAAAGCATCGTTACAATTGTAAAGACCGGTCTTTTAATTGAAAAATTACTAATGTTCATATGATAAACTCCTTTTTCTACCTCTTCCTTTCTATGATAGCCGAAAAGGGGATTATTTTATAAATAGGCTAATTTTCTACCATCTAGCGTGGGGCAATCTTAAATTTCCTAATACTGTATATATTCTACAGTCGGTGTCAAATTTCCTTGCAAAAAAACACGAATCGCAAAATTGTCGATTCGTGTTTGACTATTAAAGAAGGCTATAAAGTTTAATGTTCTCGTTTTTATCGTTAAACCAACGCATGGCAAATTCATTTTCGAATAAAAACACAAGGCTGTCAAAACGGTCTTTCACCAGCATTGAACGACCAGAGGACATGGACTCTTTAACATCCTCTTCATTTTCAATCCATCGTGCAATTTTTGAACCAATCGGCTCCATTCTTACTTCCACATTGTATTCATTTTTCATACGATGTTCGAATACTTCAAATTGTAGTTGACCTACTGCTCCAAGAATAACTTCCTCTGTGTGCAGTGTTTTATAATATTGAATAGCACCTTCCTGTACTAATTGTAAAATACCTTTATGGAATTGCTTCGATTTCATTACGTTTTTAGCCGTTACACGGACAAATAATTCTGGTGTAAACTGTGGTAATTTTTCAAATTGGAATGTTTTCTTACCACCCACAACTGTGTCTCCAATTTGATAAGTCCCCGTGTCATATAACCCGATAATATCTCCAGCAACTGCTTCATCTACAGTCTCACGATCATCAGCTAGGAATTGTGTAGATTGCGTAACCTTAAAGGATTTGCCTGTACGAGACAATGTCATATTCATGCCACGCTCAAATTTACCAGAAACAATACGTACAAAGGCAATACGGTCACGGTGTGCAGGATTCATATTAGCTTGAATTTTGAATATGAATCCTGAAAATTCTTCTTGTTCAAGCGGATCAATAAACTGCTCATCTTCCGTAATTCTAGGCTGTGGGATTGGTGCAAATTGTAAGTAAGTTTCTAGGAATGTTTGTACCCCAAAGTTTGTTAAAGCTGAACCAAAGAATACTGGTGTTAATTCGCCACGACGAATTTTTTCCTCCGAATATTCATTACCAGCCTCGTCTAGTAGTAAAATATCGTCCATTGCTTGAGAATAATAAGAAGTGACTTTCATTGGATGTTCAACAGCAAGTTCACCATTTCCATCTATCGGTAGAAAGCGCTCTGTCTCATCCGTACGGAACTGCTCAATACGCTTATTGTAACGATCATAAATACCAAGAAACTCTTTCCCCATACCAATCGGCCAGTTCATTGGATACGCATTAATCCCTAGTACTTCCTCAAGCTCTTCAATTAGCTCAAGCGGCTCTTTCCCTTGGCGGTCTAATTTATTAATAAAAGTGAAAATCGGAATACCGCGCATTTTACAAACCTTAAATAGCTTTAATGTTTGTGCCTCAATCCCTTTAGCGGCATCCACAACCATGACAGCACTATCTACTGCCATTAGTGTACGATACGTATCTTCTGAGAAGTCTTGGTGCCCAGGGGTATCCAAGATGTTTACACGTGAGCCATTATAGTCAAACTGCATCACGGAAGAAGTTACGGAGATACCACGCTGCTTTTCGATTTCCATCCAGTCAGATGTTGCAAACTTACCTGATTTTTTTCCTTTTACTGTCCCTGCGTCACGAATGGCGCCACCAAAAAGTAGAAGCTTTTCTGTAATCGTCGTTTTCCCAGCATCAGGGTGACTGATAATGGCAAAAGTACGACGCGATTGTATATCTTTTTCTAAATTTGAATTCATCTCGTCATTCTCCTTTTTTCATACTTAATAATAATAAAAGAAGACTTGCCTTTCGTACAACCTTTTTACATGAAATCGCCAAAAAGAAAACCCTTTAGTACTATCTAAAAGGGTTTCCTAAGATCTTATATTCCATCAAACGAATTTCAATCGGCCAGCTTCTATTGCTATTTCTGCATCACTATGTGGAAATTTTGTATTTTCAATAATTTGATAATCCTCATGGCCTTTACCAGCAAAAATGATCATATCGCCTGGTTCAGCAACCTCAATGGCATGTCGGACTGCCTCTGCTCGATCCCCAATGCAAGCAAAATTGTCATGTAACATCCCTTTGGCCAAATCACCTGTAATACTATTATAGTCCTCATAGCGTGGGTCATCTGTTGTCAGAATGACATACTCTGCTGCCGACGCCTTCTCAGCCATTGCAGGACGTTTTGATTTATCGCGGTTACCACCTGTCCCAACTAAGAAAATAAGTTTGCCCTTTTTATACGGTTGTGCTGCTTCAATTGCTTTTTCAATGGCATCAGGTGTATGTGCATAATCAACAAACATTTGAACAGGTAGATCAGAGCATACTTTTTCCATACGACCTTTAACTGGTGGGAGTTGCTCGATTTGCTCAATAATGGCTTCCATAGTATAGCCACGACCATAAAATGCCACCATCGCTGCTAACACATTATAAATGTTAAATTCACCTAATAAATTCATTTTCACACGATAAATTCCTTCTGACATCTCCACATCAAAGGATGTCATATAATCGTGATATTCACAGTTAATGGCACGGAAATCTGCTGTTTCATTTTTTAAACCATATGTCCACACTGGAAATGGTGTCATAGCTGCATATCGCTCTGACCACGCATCATCGGCATTTAGCACAACAAATTTATTTTTTTCTAAATCTTGTCCAAGCTGGGAGAATAATAAACCTTTAGCATGGCCATATTCCTCCATCGTACCATGGAAATCAAGATGATCGTGCGTTAGATTTGTAAAAATAGCAACATCATAGTCAACACCTGCTAAACGTCCAAGTGCTAAGCCATGGGATGAAACCTCCATCGTCATTAAACGACAGCCTTCCATTTTTGCTCTAAAAATCATTTGTTGCGTCGATAACGCATCACTCGTTGTATTGGCAGATTCATATAGAATTCCATTTAAATTAAAGCCAATTGTGCCAGATAGGGCAGATTTTTCACCCATACCATGCATGATATTTTGAATAATACCCGTCACAGATGTTTTACCATTCGTTCCCGTTACCCCAATCATCGCTATATCTTTGGAAGGATAATCAAAAAACTTTGCGGCTAATAAGCCAACTGCACGGTCCGTGTCTTTCACAATTACTTGAGCAATAGTCTCACCTAATGGTAATTTTCGCTCCGTTACAACAATCGTAGCCCCGCCATCTACAGCCTTTTGAGCATAATCATGTCCATCCACTGTATAACCTTTAATACAAACAAACATACTATTTGGCTGTACACTTCTTGAATCCACTACGATATCAGTTACTTGGTCTGGCAACATGCCAATTATTTTTTTCAAAGGTAATGCACTTAACAATTCCTCTGCATACATTTCATAGTCCTCCAATCAATCTCTACACTCACGTCATCATTTTTGGTTATACGACAAAAAACGACAATATGAATTCCCCCACGATCTATTGAACTTATTTTACTACTTATTTCGTGATAAATAAAATGTCTCTGTGCTGTTTTTTCAACGAAAACGCTTTCATTTGAACAAAAAACGCGTTTTCTTCGAAATTTTCATAAATAATCACAAATCGGCATTTTTCGACACACCTAGGATGGGATTTTTGGGAACATTTTTCTATACAAAGGAGGGGGTTTTTTGAATGAGGGTATCTTCATTTGAAAAAAGATACCCCCATTTTACTATTTCATAATAGAGCGTACAATTTTTACCTTTTGATTATAGGGTGGAAAAAGTACATTCGTCTCAAGCTTAGAAGATTTCTTTAAAATGGATTTTGAATGTGTAAAGTTTTCAAAGCTCGCTTTACCATGATAGGCTTTCACACCTGAGGGACCAACACCTCCAAATGGTAAATGTAAGTTACCAACATGGGTAATAGTATCATTAATACATCCTCCACCGAATGGCAATTCCTCTAAAAAGTATTGAGTCGCTTTTTCGTGCTCTGAGAAGAAATATGCCGCTAGTGGTTTCGGCAATTGGCGAATTTGATGGATAGCTAGTGGTAAATCATTATACATCATAACAGGTAGGATAGGACCAAAAAGCTCTTCCTGCATCGATGGACTTGTCCACTTTACATATTCGATGATTGTTGGTTCAATATATAAATCATCTCGATCTATCCGCCCACCAAATGTTATAGCATCTCGCTCTTCCTTAATAATTTGCTGTAAACGATCAAACTGTCTAAGATTTACGATACGTCCGTAATCAGGGCTTTTTAATGGGTTCTTCCCATAAAAAGAACGTATTGTTTCTTTTAAAATTTTCATAAAGCGATCATACACATCTTTGTGAACAAGTAAATAATCTGGTGCCACACATGTTTGCCCAGTATTTGTAAATTTACCCCATACAATCCGCTTTGCTGCTACTTCTAGGTTCGCTGTTTGATCGACAATAGCTGGACTTTTCCCTCCAAGTTCTAAAGCAATAGGAGTTAATCGTTCTGCTGCTGCCTTAGCTACCACTTTGCCGACTGCAACACTTCCTGTAAAAAAGATATAGTCAAAGGAAGCATGGATTAAGGCAGTAACCTCATCTTTTTCCCCTTCCACTACACGTACATAGGACGGGTGGAATGTTTCTTCAATTACTTTTTTTACGATGGCTGCAGTGTGCACAGATGTTTCTGACGGTTTGACAATAGCTGTATTACCACCAACAATCGCACCTACCAATGGTTCCATGACCAATTGGAATGGGTAATTGAATGGTCCAATTATTAATGTAACACCATATGGTTCACGAACAATAAAGCTCTTACCCATCTGATATTGAATAGGTGTTTTGACAGCTTCTGGCTCCATCCATTCTTCCACATGCTTCACCATATGCGAAATACTATCTAAGACAATGCCAATTTCAGTTGCATAAGCTTCAAACTCACTTTTCCGAAGGTCTAAGTATAGGGCGTTCAGTATTTCCTTTTCATATTTCAAAATGGATTTCTTTAGTTTTTTTAATTGCTCTTTTCGAAACTTGACACTTTTAGTGGCACGAGAAAAATAAAATTGACGCTGCTCTGTTATCATATTTTCCACATCTTGAGACGTAAAATTCATCAATAAAGCACCCCTTTTTCAAAAATGGCATACATAGTTTTTTCATTTCGAAACAAACTATCATTGTCTATACGATACAACATCAGGAGGGAAAAATCCTCTTTCTACATCAGGGAGGATGAAATTTGAGTATGTAAAATGTTTTAGTTTTTTTATCTCGGGAAATATACAACTACATATTAATTAAAACGGGGGCGTAGATGAATGACAACAACAACGACATGGTGGGAGTCTATTTTTTCAGGACCATTATCGCATGGGATTTGTGAAGAAAAATTAATGCTTTTACAAGATGAGGCTTTCTTATATCTTTCTTCAGCACCGGTAGAAACAGAAGAAGATCTTGAAGTAAATTAAAAGAAAGCGCATTATAGGGTGCCCCTATAATGCGCTTTTATCATATTTAATTAGCAATTAATACTCGTTGCAACTGCTTTAACTCTGCTTCCAATCTGTTGATTGCTTCTTCTTCGATGGCAAAGCCTCCTTCATCCAGACGAATAATTTGTTTATCCACAATATAAACTGAGTGTGATATTGTGGTCGCCCCGAGTACAGCCAAAACGGGCTTTAATGCATACTCTAATGCTAATAAATGACCAATAGAACCTCCAACAGCAATAGGTAGTATAATCTTGTCATGCAGAGCTTTCTGGGGTAGTACATCTAAATAAGTCTTCAATATCCCTGTAAAGGATGCTTTGTATATTGGGGTTAAAATGATCACTATTTGTGCTTCCTCGACCCATTTATTCTCTAGTTGGATACTTTCACTCCCAAAATTGGCTGTCATTAAATCTTTTGCTGGTAGCTCATGAACATAATTAGAATGGACTCCTACTCCTTGTGCCAGTAGATAATTTACAACCTTTTCATGAATTGCCGTAACTCTAGAGCTTTTCGAGTTACTTCCATTAATAATTACTGCTTTTGTCATTTCCCCACTCCTTTTATTTTTTTAAGCCATTAAAAAAGCTCCTATTTTACAATCAAACGGAAACCGCCTTGTAAAATAGAAGCCTCTAGATGCCTAGTCAACTTTAAAACCAAGTATTCTTATAAAATTAATCTAACATATATTTCTTTAAAGTCAATAGCTTTTTTATTGGTGAATGGCTTTTCCAAAAACGGCCTTGGCTGCATCTCCAATATGCTCACAGACAGTCGGATGTGGGAAGATCATTTGTGCTAATGAAAGAGCTGTACCACCTGCATTTTTTGCCGCCAATATCGCATTCAGCATTTCTGTTGCACCATTTCCAACAACACAAGCACCTAGAATTTGACCGCTACCCTTTTCTGTAATTAGCTTCACAAAGCCTTCTGTATTCCCTTCCATTAAACCTTTTGGATTTGTCTTTAAAGGCATTTTTGTCATCGTGTAAGGTACTTTTACTTGCTCTTCTAATAAACCAAATGTGGCAATCTCAGGATGTGTATAGACACAACGTGGGATAGATGCTTGGTCAATTGATGATGGTTGATTACCCACAATATAATCTACAGCATAGATTCCTTCTGCACTCGCTGAATGTGCTAGCTGATAACCACCGACCAAATCACCAATTGCATACAGATGGGGCTGACTCGTCTGTAAATGCTCATTGACGGCAATTAAACGTCCTTCAAATGCTAGCCCTAAATGCTGGGCGATCTCTGTATTAGGACGACGCCCTGTGGCAAATAGAAGATTTTCATATGTATATGTACCTTTAGTTGTATGAATAGTATGGCCTTCAAATTTTTCAAATTGGAAATCTGTTACAAGTTCAATACCAAGTTTCTTCATCTTTTCTCGAATAAGAGGTCTTGATTCTGGTTCTTCCGTTTGTAAAATATCCGTACTATGATTAAGCATGGTAATTTTCGTTCCTAAAGGTGCTAAACTAAAGGCCATTTCTACTGCAATGACACCCCCACCAATAATCGTTAACTGTGCTGGTAGCTCTTTAAGATTGAAAAACGTATCTGTTGTATAGTAAGTAGCAGTCTCTAAACCTTCAAATGGCGGGATAAATGGATGACTGCCTGTTGCCAATATAATATCCGTTGCTGTCAAAGTTTCATTTCCAACTGTTATTAGCAAGTTTTTAGTTAATGTGGCTTCACCACGATATAAAGTTATATCGTGGTTGATGATATAGTGCTCAATATTTGTTAGAAGCTCTTGAATAATTGTATCTTTTCTTTGCATCAATCGAGGAAAATTTATTCGCACATTGTCCGATTCGATTCCCCAATTTTTCCCTTGATTGATTGCCTGTACTAGTTTACTATGCTCCAATAAAATTTTAGATGGAATGCAGCCGACATTATAGCAGGCTCCTCCTAATTTATCTCGTTCAATCAACGCAACTCTTTTGCCATTTTTCGCCGCATGAATGGCCGCTACATAACCTCCTGGCCCTGCGCCAATAATCGCTATATCAAAATTTTCCATATTCCTCACCTCATGTAACACCTTATCATTTGGAAAAATTGAATGCAATATTATCAGGAATGTCTTAGAGAGGGTTTTTAAAAGAAATGCCCATAAAGTAGAATAATTCGAAAAGCTTAAAAATGACAATAACAAAAGCCATCGAGAGAAAGAACTTCTCGATAGCTTTTGTCCACAATCTAAGCCTTATACGTTTATATTTTCCTATGCTTAATAAATATTGCGTTGCCAAAATCTTTGTTGTGCGATCGCGCCTACAAATTTTTTAGCAAAATCCTTATTACCAGTTGCTAAAACAATGCCTGGTCCCACATTCGCATTAGACATATTGAAAAACGTTGTACCTGTAACAGCAAACCCAATAGGTTTATAGTGGCGATATGCCTCATTAATATAATTCACGATATGTGTATTAAATTTAGCTTGATTACTTGCCTTTACCCCTACCACATATAACGAGTCAAATAAAACGGCATCGGTTGTAATAAATGTGTCGGTTGCCGTTAATTGAACACCATTATTCCCTGTCACAACACCTAGCCGATCAGAAATAATGCTGTAACGCACACCTTGCCTTGTTAAATATTTCAATACTTCCCCTACCTCATTGGCATCGAATCCATCACCAATTAAAACACCTACCTTAAGCGTATAAGGCAATTTAATGGTATTGGCTTGACTAAGTGCAGGTGAAGAGGCTGTTACCTTGGACTGTTCCCCACTAGGAGGGTTAACACCAACATTTTCAGCAACAGTTGTAGCCATTGCTTTATCCACACGAACAAACATATCCACAACTTGTTGTCGCACCGATTTACTTTTTACTTTTCCAACCTCAAAGCTAAAAGCATCTATAATATGTTGTTTTTCAGGTGGGGACATACTGTTCCAAAAGAGCCGAGCTTGCGAAAAGTGATCGTCAAAGGATTTACTACGTGCTCTTGTGATCCGCCCTTCAACCTTTTCTTCATAATGAACGTATCCCCCTTCCCTTGCAGTAGATGTTGCAGGCGTATTATTGGCCAATGAATTTTTATGATAGCTTACTCTACCAAGATTAATTGCCTGTCGACTAAAACCATTCCGTTGATTATTATGCACAGGACAAAGAGGGCGATTAATAGGGATTTCCGCAAAGTTTGGCCCCCCGAGACGAATTAATTGTGTATCTAAATAGGAGAAGAGTCGACCTTGTAACAGTGGATCATTAGTAAAATCAATGCCTGGTACAACATTCCCTGGGTGGAAGGCAACTTGCTCCGTTTCAGCAAATACATTATCCACATTACGATTCAAGGTCATTTTCCCAATTTTCTTTACGGGTATTAATTCTTCTGGCCAAAGCTTAGTGGCATCTAAAATATCAAAATCAAATTTAAATTCGTCTTCTGGTTCAAGTATTTGTACCCCTAACTCAAACTCTGGATAATCACCAATTTCAATGGCCTCCCATAAATCCCGTCGCTGAAAATCTGTGTCTTTCCCTGCAATTATCTGTGCTTCATCCCAAACTAGTGAATGCACACCTAGTACAGGCTTCCAATGAAACTTCACAAATCTAGATCGTCCTCTGTCATTAACAAAACGGAATGTATGCACCCCGAAACCTTCCATCATACGGAAGCTTCTAGGTATTGTTCGATCAGACATATGCCACATAATCATATGTGCTATCTCTTGATTGTTCGCAACGAAATCCCAAAACGTATCATGGGCAGAGGCTGCTTGCGGCATCTCATTATGGGGCTCTGGCTTTACAGCATGAATTAAATCTGGAAATTTAATAGCATCCTGAATAAAAAAGACTGGAATATTATTGCCTACTAAATCATAATTTCCTTCATCCGTGTAAAATTTTGTTGCAAACCCCCGTACATCACGAGCTGTGTCCATCGAGCCTAAACTACCTACTACTGTCGAGAATCTAACAAACACTGGTGTTTTCTTTTTTGGGTCTTGCAAAAATTTCGCCTTCGTATACTCTCTCATTGACTCATATAATTCGAATTCACCATGCGCTGCAAATCCTCTAGCATGCACGACTCTTTCTGGAATTCGTTCGTGGTCAAAATGTGTAATTTTTTCTCGAAGGTGAAAATCCTCCATAATTGTTGGTCCGCGGACTCCTGCTTTTAAGGAATCCTCATCGTTCGACACTCTAAGGCCCTGATTCGTCGTCATTTTTGTGCCTTCGTTCTCTACACGAAATGGCTCTAGTTGCTGATCCTTGGCATTATCCTCTATATTTTTGCGTTGATTCGAATTTGGCTTATCCACGCAATCCCCTTTCATACTATTACTGATTTCGCTCAATAGACACTATATGTTTGTTTGGAATAAACATGCATTTATTTGACAATCTATCTCCGCTAAAGTAAAAAGTAGGTTCCCTATTTAACATAAAGAACCTACCAATCTTAAAATATGTATCGTATCATTTCATGTATGTTACAGTAGGGGTTGTCACGGCTCTCCGTACTACGAAGAGCCATCATGTCCGTACAATTTTTAATCGCTACCTCATGTCGTAATGCAATAGGGGCAATAAGAGACTCATCTGCCTTATGACGGAAATATCGACTCACACCAAGATGTTGTTCCATTTTGTCATTTAAGACAGCTCTTGGATATTTTTCCGAGCTATCCACTTCTTCAAAATGCAAAAGTAACCACAATTCAAAAGCTTCATTTGAATAAGCAATATGAATCCCTTTTTCCTCACAAAATTGATTTACTTCCTCCAATTGCTTTTCAGTTAAATCATCCTTATCAAAAACAATCCAGACCTCGTCAAAATATTGATAACTTGAATCCCGATAAGCATGTTGAGCAAGCTTAATTGCAGAACGTTTAACGTTTTTTATTTTCACACTCACCATTTTAGAGCGCTTCAAAATACGTAGCTGCTCAAAATAAATACGTTCCGTTTCACCTTCACAATAAATTAAAATAGTTTTCCGCAGTGTTCGGTTTCCTTGTTGTCGTACTCTCACTGCTCAGATACCTCCGTTTCATCTAAATATTGTTCAGATAAATATTCATTAATAACGGGTGTTGCGCCAAATTCTCCTTTTAAATAACGTTTTGCATATGAAAGGTCGCCACGCTTTTTTTTCAAGTCTGCAAAATCAAATAAAGAATAAAGCTCAGATTCATTTTTAAAGGTTTTATTAACAAACCAAATTTGATCGGACCGCAATGGCTGATCCAATAATTCTATTTCATGACTCGTCACGACAAATTGATTACTCGTATTGCGTTTACTATTCATGATTGCCATTAGAAATTCACAAATTGACACATGAAAAGCTGTATCAAATTCATCAATAAAAATAGTTTTTCCTTTATTATAAGCATCTACCATCACACAAGCTAAATGCAACATGCGCACAGTACCTTTAGAATCCATCGTCCAATTGATCGTCTCTGTCCCGATGGGAGCACCTGCTTCATCGAATGATAAATAATGCAGATCGATATCAACTTCTTGAATGATCTCAGGGGTGTCAAATTCGTAGCCAATGGTATTTTTTTCTCTGCGTTCCACACGTCTTGCTGTGACATCTTGAATCGAAAAATCGGCAATTTTAAGAAGTTTGATGACTTCTTTTTTAAAAGGCTCTTCTTCAAGTTTACGAATAAGGGGATGACTTGATAACCGATTCGCTTCATCGAGAAACAGGATTTTATGTAAAAACCAATCGAATACCTTTAACGCATCTGAATCGTTAAAAACATGGAGCACTGATAAAAAGGCTGTATTATTACGTGTATATTTTGTTAATTCCTGTGCCGTCGAATGAGCTGTGTCATACGAATAGTCCACACCATCCCAACGTCGGACAAAAATCTCTTCCTTCAAATTATTCGTTGTCTTGTGAAGGCGCTCATATAAAACTAAGGAAGCATTGTACTGAATTTCATAATCATACAGAGCTCCGTCCAAAAATAGGGAAATCATAAATTCTGTTGGTTTGCCCTGCTGACCTCCTAGCTTAAATGGTTGATAAGGTAGACGTAACTGTTTAATATTGTTTAAATTCTCAAAGTTAAAAAGTAAGGACCGCAAAACCTTAATTGCGGTAAAAAGATTGGATTTACCACTTCCATTTGGCCCAAAAATAAATGCACTTTTCACTACACGTAGTGAATCATCCAATTGCATGGTATGGGTATCCTTCCATTTTCTTAGACGACTTCCCGCTACCATTGAAAATAATGTATCCTCTTTATAGCTTAGACAATTGTTTACTCTAAAATCTACAAGCATATGTAAGCCTCCGTCCACATCCATTTCTTTAATGAATTATTATACTATAGACATAGAAAAAGACATATTACACAGTGTAATATGCCAAATCCTCTATTTCGTTAAATTTCCGCTAATTTATCGACTTGTAAAGCATTCAGCGTACGTTCAATTCCCTCTGCAAAAGAAATTTTGGGCCTCCAACCAATTGCATTAGCTAATTTGTCATTATTTAAAAATGAATGTTCAATATCTCCTTCTCGCGCGGGGGCATATTGAATTTCAAGAGGATGATTTAAATGCTGAAGTAGCAAAATAACTTGATGAAGTGACCATGCTTCATTTGTGGACACATTATAGATACCCTGCAATCGTGCATGGACACCAGCATAAATGGCGTCTGCAATATCATCGACGTAAATAAAATCACGTGTCTGTTCACCATCACCATAAATCGTAAAGGGTTTTCCCTCCATACTGCTTTTTAACATGCTTGGGATGACAGCAGCTTCACCTTGCATTTGTTGTCTTGGACCGAAAACATTGGCGAATCTATAAATAAGAATAGGTAACCGATAATCCTTTTGCCATTTCTCACAATAGGTTTCTCCAATGCTCTTGTTTAATCCATACATAGATATTGGTTCACAGACATCTGTTTCTTCTAGTGGCGGATAGTGACTATTTCCATACACAGCAGCTGAGGAGGCAAAAACAAAGTGCTTTACCTTATATTTAGATGATAAAAAGAGCATTTGACTTAGCCCAACAATATTCGTCAAAATATCCTTTACTGGCTCCTGTAAGGATTGTTGAACACTTGTTTGCGCTGCACAATGAATCACCACATCGAAATGTGTCTCTTTAAAAAGGTGCTCACAAACCTCATCTTCCACATTTAAAAGATAAGATTTATGCTCAAAGTCAACATTTCGTAAGTGACCCGTACTTAAATTATCAATAATATAAACCGATGCTCCTTCTTCAAAAAAACGCCTACCTACTGCACTGCCAATAAAACCATAGCCACCTGTCACTAATACATTCATCCTATCGCCCCCAAAAACAATATGATGATTTATATGCAGTATTTGCTAAAAATATGCAAGAAACTTATTCGGTGGGATTTTTTTACAAAATATCAATACTAGACTATATTATAAGCACATCCCTATTTAGAGACATATAAAAAGCATGCTTGAAAATTACTTCAAGCATGCAAGGAAAAATCTCTTTATTAAGCTGGGTTAATTTCTAACTCAACTGATACTTTAATATCTTTACCTACAAGTACTCCACCCGTTTCTAAGGCAGCATTCCAAGTTAAACCAAAGTCTTCACGATTGATCGTTGTTTCCGCTTCAAAACCATATACTTCTTGCCCCCATGGATTTGTACCTTTACCGTTAAACTCCGTATCAAATGTTACTGATTTTGTTACACCTTTAATTGTTAAGTCACCTGTTACTGAATATTCATCGCTAGATTTTTTTGTAATATTTGTTGATTTAAACGTAATGGTTGGATATTGTTCAGCATCAAAGAAATCTGCTGCTTTTAAATGGTTATCACGATCTTCACTACGTGTATTAATGCTTGCTGGGTCAATTGTAAAGCTGATGTTAGCAGTAGTTAAGTCTGCAAGATCTGCCGCCTCAATGTCCGCTGTGTATTTGTCAAATACACCTTTCACTTTTGATACCATCATGTGTTTTACTTGAAAGTTAATTGCTGAGTGCCCTAAATCAATATTCCATTTTGCCATTTTAAATTTCCTCCAATAAGTTGATTTTATCTCGATTTCGAGATATATTTTAAAATATGAAGCAACTACTGTAATTATGTTACCCAACATTATTTAGGATAAACATTTGTAGTTACTTATCTTTTTTTACCACTTTAGCTATAAAAAGCATTTGATTACTTTATGTAACTTACTATATATTAATAATTTAATTACGTCAAGTAATTAAATTATTTTTTTATTAAATGTTCATGTTGAAAACTGAGATATCCTATTCCTCTGAACATGTATACCTTTATCCATAGCCGAAGTAGCAAAAAAAGGATGGCGGTATAGAGACTTTTACAGATACTTAAAATAGTAGGTTGTTGTATAATTCTGCGAAGAACACTTGATATCAAGGAGGTATAACATATGAAAATCAATCGAATGGATCATGTGAGTATAAACGTAAATGATCTTTCAGAGGCTACAGCATTTTTTCTTGAGCTAGGACTTGAGGTAAAAGCAGAATGGGAATTGGAAGGAGAACAATTAAGCCGAATAGTTGGGCTTAATCATGCTAAAACGGCATGTGTAGGTTTGGGGATGCCTGATGGTCAAACATGGATAGAGCTAGTGAAATTTTATTCACCAACAGATGAAAAAGATATTCAGCAACCTCTTGCCAATACGCTAGGAATCCGACATATTTGCTTTAATGTTGAAGATATTGAAGGAATTATAGCTAAATTGAAAAAAAGGGGTACAGAAATTTTTAGTGAGATACAGCAATATGAAGATAGTTATAAATTATGTTACGTTCGTGGTCCAGAGGGAATTATTTTAGAGCTGGGAGAGAAAATCAACTAAAAAGAAACTGAAATAATGTAGCATATAAACGTAGACAGCTGCTTATTGAGAGTAGTCATTATGGCTTAAAAAAAAAATGGAGAACCTTGACAATAATGGTTCTCCTCCATAAAGGGTGTCGAACTTTTCGTCCTTTCCTACTATTCTTATTCTCCACGTTTTACTAATTTACCCTGCACAACAAAGCGATGATCGTCACTCATCACTGAATCCTTACAAGTAGACAATGTCAGGATTTTATCACTGGGACTTATATCGACATTCATTTGTATGGATGAGCGCTTCTGAATGTCCTCTAGAAATTGCTGATAAGCTCCGTCACTTGTAAAGTCCGTTGCAATATAATAGAAGTCAATAGTGGTCTCATATGCAGCAAATACCTCGATATCATACCCTTCATATAAGGTATCTAAATAAATAATTGGATGGTCATCTGCATAATCTTGCTTTAAATAATTTTTTAGACTACCAAACATCGTATTGTTTTTCATAGCATGACCATATAGAATTGTATTTCGATTCATCGAAAGAATATTATTCCGATAATCCATAAAGACACTGCCTGCACGACTTTCCTCGTCTCTAAAATTATGATTTAAATAAAACTCATTATTGTCAGCTTGTAGCACTGGATTATTTAACTTTGTTTCATCCACTGAAATCCATCCCACAATTTGTCGGTTCATTGCTAACAAATCTTGGAATTGAGGTCTTATCGTTGAAGGAGCTTGAGTTTCTTCCTCTTGATGTACTGGCTGATCCTCAATAGTGCTTAATGTAGCTTGGTATATATCCTGCACTTCCTTCAGTGATTTTGATGTCTCATAGTACGTATATAAATACTTTGTCAGGGAAAATGCAGAAAATAAAAATATCGCTAAATATAGAAATGTCACTAACTTTGACGCCTTCTTTTTCATCCTATCACCAATCATATTCCTATTGGCATCATATAATAGCCAAGTTGTTTATCTTCATTAAATACCGCGTCAACCCCATAAACCTCTTTAATAACATCTTTCGTGATCACATCACGCGGAGCACCCTCTGCGAATAGTTGACCATCCTTCATTAAAATAATATGGTCGCTATAGCGAATAGCTTGATTAATATCATGAAGCACCATGATAATCGTTAAGCCATGCTGCTCGTTTAATGTTTTGACAAGCTCTAATAATTCTAGTTGATAATAAATATCCAAATACGTTGTCGGCTCGTCCAAGCATAGTATTTCAGATTGTTGTGCCAAAGCCATAGCAATCCAGACACGTTGGCGCTCGCCACCTGATAACGCCTCTAAATTTGTTGTACTCTTTTGTAGTAAATTTGTACAAGCCAGTGCCCATTCAATGGCTTTTGCATCTCCTTCACTGTCTTTTTTCAGCAATGTTTGATGTGGAAGACGACCAAAGCCGACTAATTTTTCAATTGTTAAATCTTTCGGTATATCGTTTTGCTGATACACTATCGCTAGTTTTTTAGCGAATTCCTTAGGCTTATAGTTTAGTAGATCTTTATTTTCTAACAGGACATTCCCTGATTTAGGTAAATGAAGACGTGAGATAACACTTAATAAAGTTGATTTCCCACAGCCATTCGGGCCAATAATAGTAGTAATTTTGCCCTTTGTAATGGATGTTGAAACGCCATTTAGATGGTTACGTGTATTATCATGCGATACAATGATGTCTTGTATATCCATGTTTGTCACTCTTTTCGTAATAAGAATATGAGGAAGGGTCCACCAATAATTGCCATAATTGTGGACGCTGGAATTTCAAGTGGTGCGACAATTGTACGTCCAATTGTATCTGCTACTAAAATTAATAATGCTCCTGCCAGTGCAGTAAACGGAATAAGCACAGCATGATCATGACCAACCAATCTGCGAGCAATGTGAGGTACTAATAGTCCCACAAATGAAATAACACCTGCAACAACAACTGAAACGGCTGCTAATAAAACAGCCACGGCTGCAATTAATAACCGTGCTCGCGCAACTTGAAATCCTAAACTTTTAACAGTTTTGTCTTGTAATACGAGTAAATTACACCAACTATATAAAGCAAAAGCCCCTATTAATCCGATTGAACCATATGTCACAATTGTGGAAACATCTTTCCATGTTCGCATTGTTAGATTAGAACCAATCACACTAGATGCGGACATATTTAAGGAGCCACCTAAGCTAATCATAGCCTCGGTTAAGCCTGTAAACATAGCGTTAATCGCTATCCCTACTAAAATCAATTTGAGAGGGCTTAGGCCAGATTTCCAAGATAGTGCAAAAACAAGCATACAGGCTAAGGCTCCGCCCATAAATGCTAAAACGGGTGTCATAAAAAATAATGTGGGGAAAAAGGCAACAATAAATAATTGAACAAATGCTGCACCCGAAGATATTCCGATAATCCCTGCATCTGCCAATGGATTACGCATCACCGATTGTAAAAGCACCCCAGAAACTGAAAGTGCGGCACCTGCAAATAATGCGACGATGATACGTGGGAAGCGTAAATCACGGATTGCCTCCATTTGACTATTTCCTTCATCAAATAATGCCCCTATAAACTCAAAAAAGCCCATTTTAATGCTACCTGTTGTGGCTGAATAAATAACTGTCACAAGTAATAGAAAAATTACAAGTAAAAAACTGACGATTCTTTTTGTCATATCGGACTTCCTTTTTCTTTTTTTATTCCATATAGGATAAGAAAAACGCTCTATGACGAGTAAAATACTGATCATACGAGCGACATTCAAGTTACTATTTACGATAGAAAATTTCCATCAGCTGCCCTAAAGCCTGTGGTACCTGCAAGGAGGATGTCGTCCCGAATAATTCTTCCTCTAAATCATAGACTTTATCGTTTTTCACTGCTTCGAAATGTTTCCAAATATCATTTGTTTTAAATTCTTCATCAAACATTTTCACAACTTCATCCGGCATACCATGTGATAAGCGCAAAATAATATCCGGATTACTATTATGGAGATATTCCGTATTAGAAGATAGATATTCTGCATCCTGCCCTTCCATTACATTGACACCTCCTGCTCGTTTCACAAGATCCCCAGCATATGAATTTTCTGTTGCTACTAGATAACTCCCTGGTATACCTAGTAAAATTAATACGCGAGGACCTTCTTTATTCGCAGCTACACTTTGGACTGCCTCGATATTCTTCTGTAGATCTTTAACTAATGCATCGGCTTGGGCTTGACGATCATAGCGTTCTCCTAGCGATGTTATTTCCTTCAGCATGGCATCAACACTTTGGAAATTAAGAAAATCAACAGGAATATTAAGTTGTTTAAATTTATCCTGTAAATCGTATTCTAAAGTTGAAACGGATAATACTTCTGTCGGATTTAATGACTTAACTATTTCCATATCCGGCTCCATCGCATTACCGATTGTTGGCAGACCATCATAACGCTTTGCTAATTGCTTTTCTGTTTCTGGTACAGCAATTGCGTCAAGCTCCAGCTTATCTAGGATATCTGCTATAACTACCGTCCCTGCAATGATACGTTGCTCATTATCTTCTGTTACCTGTTCTTTATCAGTAACTGTCTCTTTCTTTTCTGCTTGATCACTGCTACTACATGCAACGAGAATTAGTGATAGTAATGTCAACAACAGTAACTTCAGTTTCCAATCTTTTTTCATTGTGTCATCCCCCACTTATTTCTGCTCAGTCGTCTCATTTTTGGTTTTTCTAATACGCTTTATAAGTAGCCAGCCTGATACGAGACATATAACGATTAGCCCAATAATTTTTGCGATGTTTAACGGTTCAATTGGCTGTTCTGCAGTCGTATTATTCACTACTTTATTGTCCGTAGTTTCCTCCATCGTTTGGTTATCCTCTAATGTTTCGTCTAAAGTTTCATCAGTTGGTTCATCAAGTGTACGATCAAATGTTAATTTTTCTTCCCTTGGTATAAGCAATGGTGATTGAATAACTGGTAATGTCTGTGTAGCTTTGCTAGATACACTCTCTTTACTTATTTGTGCTTGTGGCTTTTGTACCTGCTCCTTAACCGTTTCCACTGACTTGTCAGGTACAACTTGCGTAGTAGGTTTTTCGTTGATAGGTTTTTGTAAAAGCAATGCGACCTGTTTTTGATTGAATGCTAGCTGAACATAGTATTGATGATGATATGAAATGTCAGGAATATCGATTTTCACCCACATTCGTAACGGCTGTGTTAAGTCCTCAACCTCAAATTCCACTATGCGTACATTATCTAAAAGTGAAACTTGCTTCGGTTCAATCTGATTTCCCTTATCATCTACTTGTAGACCTGTCACCCAAGCTGCTTGTAAAATGGTCATTTGCGCATAGTATCTACCATCCTTTTCAATCACCTTTGCGGTTGGATTCACATAGTTATTCATCATAGAAGGTTCATTTTTACCATCCGCTAATAATACATAATCCACTGCCCATTCTTGGCCCTTTGTTTCTTCTACAACTACGTTTTCAGCATCATCTGTCTTGTTTTCTTCCTGAGGAACGGTTGGTATAAGTCCCGCCATCTCAATGCGTAGCTCTTGAGTGAATGCAAAATAAGATTCCTCAGCTGCAAGCTCTATATTGCCCTTTATAACAATCGGGTCCTGTAATGCCGAAACATCAAACTGAACTAAATTTTCTATATCTTGAGTCCAAGAAATTTCATTACCAAGCTGTTCGATATGTATATCACGTACAGAATATGGCTGTTCAAGTGCCAAAGCTAATTGATACTGTCCATCCTTTACGGTGAGAGTTGCTTTATGTTTAAAAAGATTTTCTTCAAAGCCCTCAATAGGAGAAAAACTTAGTTCAACTTGATAACTACCATCTATTATGCCAAGGTTTTCAGCTTTTGCTTGCATAAAAATGGATGGAGGAAAAACAAGCAATAAAACTGCCAAAATACAAATGTGCTTTTTTATGATTGTCATTGCATAGTCTCCTCCCATTTTAAACACATAGGAACTTCCTCCCCCATAAAATATGAGAAAGGAAGTTGCTGTAAAAATTCTTATTATTTATTCATGTATTGCAAAGAGCCATTTAAAATTTTCGCCATATGTGAACGTTTTAATGGACTATTTGCATCAATAACTGTTTTACCATCAGCAGTTGGAGAGCCAGTCATTACTTTACCTGCATATAGAAGGGCAAAGGCTTTTTTTGCTTCTTCATCTTTCACTTTTGCTCCATCAGCATAGTAAGAAAGACTTGTATCACCAAAGCTCATTTCTTTTCCTGCTACATGTGTTACAGTGCGATAAATCATTACAGCTGCTTGTTGACGAGTAAGTGTATCATTTGGATTGAAGTTTGTAGCTTTTTTAACAATCCCAGCTTCAGCTAATGCATTAATAGCTTGAACAGCTTCCGCACTAAGCTTGCCTGTATCTTTAAATCCAGCATCTTTTGTAGAAGTTACGTTCAATGAACGTGCTACCATTAAAGCAAATTGAGAACGTGTAATGTTGTCATTTGGTCTAAAATTATCTTGTGCCTTCACAATACCTAAGCTGTAAAGTGATAGGATGGCATCTTTATTCGCATCTTTACTAATGTCCTTAAATGGATTAATAACTGGCTTCACTGCACCTTCCACAGCAAAGCTAAATTGTACTGTATGATTCGAATCATACTTCACACCTTGTGCTGGTTCATTTACAACGATGTGTAATTGAGCATTTACCAGTTTCTTCAAATCTGCAACTTCAAATGAATATGTGCGTGCATTTGTTGTATCATCTTGTTTCACTAAAGTTGCTTCCTTACCCTCTACAGTGAAACCTTTTACATATTGACCTTGAGGGAATGTCATTGTTACAACATTTTTACCGTCTTTTACAGTAATCCCTACTTTTGATGCGATATACTGTTTCATCATCGACTCTTCTGTTGTACCATCTTTGTAAACAGTGACAGCTACTTCATTCACTTTCACTTCTTCTTTTACTTCTTTCACTGCTTTTAAATCAAAGTCATACCATTTATCCATATTTGCGGACGGAACGACTACATGAATTTTTGCTGATTTAACTTCATCAACAACAACAGGGAAACTGTATGTAATTGTACCGTCGTTATTTTTTACTTCTTTAGCATCTACAAATGTATCGCCTTGTTTTGTTTGCAGACCTGCAATCATTGGTGCAGATTTAGCTGTAATTGTTAATTGAGCTTCAAACTTACCGTCTTTTTCAACGATTGTTCCTTGTGGTACTAAATGAGAACTAATTGCAGGCTGTGCTTCTGTCGTACCTGTTTTAAAAATTTGGAAATTAATAACTGAATCTGTTTTAGCAGCTTTCGTTGTTTCTGCTTTCACTTCTGTATTTGTCGTTACTAATTCTGCCGCAGATGCAAAGGAAGGAACTGTAAGAGATGCTGCTAACAATGAAGCTAGTACTATTTTAGTTGCGCGTGATTGACGTTTTTTAGCCATTTTATTGACCCTCCGTTTTTGTTTGTAGTTTTTTTCTATAAAGTAAAAATGCTGACCCCACTAATGCAACGATTAATAGATAAGGTGTTGCATCATCTGTTTGTGGGTTGGGCACTTGACTTTCAGTTGTAGTTGCTGAAGAAGTTGGTTGTGATTTACTGGATTCTGTTTTTTGAGTAGAAGCCGTTGCTGAGCTTGCGATTGATGTGGCATCAAATACAAGTGATACACTGTATTCATGATGATAATTGATATCATCAATATCAATTTTCATCGCTGTTACTACAGGTTTTGTTAGGTCTTTAACGGTGAATTGTACAGTTCGTGTATCTGCTGCTTGATCTTCACTTACTACAGTAGCTCCACCTGGTGGTTGAAATTTCGTAATCCATGCACTGTTTTTTAATGTAATTTGTACTACCGCCGTACCATTTTTAACCGTAACTTTCGCAGGTTTTACAAAATAATCATTAGCAATTGATGCGGAATTACTTTCAGGTTTATTGACCTGATATTTTATCGAATGAGTGCCATCAGCTAGTTGAGCAGATGCTTGTGTTAACCCGAAGTTAACGACAAAAATACTAACAAGCATGATCAACATGAGCATTTTCTTCATGTGTTGCACGCCTCCCTTAGTCATAATAAAACATCCTAATTGATAGATTCACTTCCACGAAAACACTTTCATGTAAACGAAAATAATTCTCAATTACGATTCTACTCCCAAGAATAATCGTTACTGCCAGTCAATGTCAACCGTTAATCCAAATTCGTCCTCAATATGTCAAATTTTCCTCCTAATAAAAAGAATATCACCAAAATTTGGTGATATTCTTGCTCTTAATTTATTTAGCAAAAATCTCTAAAATACCGATCAACAATAATAGCCATCCTGAAATGGCTGTTGAGTGCCTCCCAATAAACGTTTTGGAGAGCAATGCACCACATTGACTGCCTACCCCCACCGTAACAAATGAGAAGACACCAATGGAAATTACTGTCCATATTGCAGAAATGCCATTAGCACCGATGGCAATACCTCCTGCTAAGCAATTAGCTGACAATACAAATCCGAGTGCCATTGCCTCTCGAGTTGAGATGACTAAATTTTTATCTTCATCAAATAGCTCAGGGTTACCTGCTATGCGTTGATTAGAAAAGTTATTGGACATCAAGGTCCATATCCCAATAACACATAATAGTAAACTTCCTAATAAATTGGCAGTATGCGGTGAAATATATTCAACAACAGTGCTGCCAGCTGTTACTGCGACATATGTGACAATCATTGACATGCCAGCGATCACTGCATTCGATAAAATAGGAATTTTAACTTGCTTGACACCATAGGCTAGGCCAATCCCCAAATTATCTAGATTTGCAGCAATTCCTATTAGAATAATAGTAATCCAGTGCACACTAAGCCTCCTCAAAACCCAGTCTCCATTTTCACCTATCATATGTAATCGTGTTAAAAATCTATGGGCATTTTAGAACCCTATTCAGAACCTTTTCCGTAATGAATCCCCCATTTTATTGCATGCGTTGCATGAATCATCAATTTGACAAAGGTAACAACTTCTATATAAAATTAAGTTGTTACTTGTTAATATTTATTAATTTTCACTAGGATGTAAGTAATTATTGAAAGGGGAATTTGATGAGATATTTAAAAATATGGAAGATAGGATTTGCTTTATCATGCCTACTACTATTAGCTGCATGTGGTTCTGCTGATGCGGGTACAAAAGATAAAAAAGAAATTAACTTGGCGTATGTGGAATGGGATACAGAGGTTGCTTCTACCCATGTTATAGGACAAGTTTTAGAGAATTTGGGATATGATGTGACGCTCACACCATTAGACAATGGCATTATGTGGGAGGCACTTGCGAACGGTGAGGTTGACGGTATGGTATCTGCCTGGTTACCCCAAACACACGCTCCGCAAGTAGAGAAATACAAAGATAAAATTGAGAATTTAGGCGAAAACCTTACTGGTGCTAAAATTGGCTTAGTCGTTCCAAGTTATATGGACGTTAATTCCATTGAAGACTTAACAAATCAAGCCAATAAAACAATTACAGGTATTGAACCAGGAGCTAATATGATGGCCACAACAGAAAATGCCTATAAGGAATATCATAATCTAGAGGGCTGGAATGTACTAACCTCTTCTGCCGGTGCCATGACCGCAGCCCTTAGTCAAGCCATTTCAAATAATGAAGAGATCATCATTACAGGTTGGTCTCCCCACTGGATCTTTAATGCCTACGATTTAAAATATTTAGAAGACCCAAAAGGTTTATATGGTACGGAAGAATATATTGGTACATTTGCCCGTAAAGGATTAAAGGAAGATGCTTCCGAGGCATATGATGTCCTAAATCGTTTCCATTGGACTGCCGAAGATATTGAAAGTGTGATGTTTGATATTATGGAAGGTATGAGTGCCACGGAAGCTGCAAAAAAATGGATTAACAATAACCAAGATAAAGTAGCTGATTGGACAAAAGATGTAAAGACACCATAATCGAAAAAGATCCATTTACTAATCGCTAGTAAATGGATTTTTTCTATGGAACTCTTCGGCTTGGCAATTTCCTTGTTGAAATGAAAAGAGCAACTTGTTGATTTTTCACTGATAAGTTATTAAGGACGACTTTGTGTTTTTCTATCATATAAAATAATCTACCTATTTCCTGTAAAAAGAGCTGCAACTTCTACGACTACGATCTTTACAAGCTACAGAAAAAAACTCTAAAATTTTGTAACTAATAAACAGCAATCGGCCCATAAGGACCTTCGATAATTTCTATTTTTGTTTCAAAGATATCCGTCAGAATATTTGAGTCCATTACCTCTTCTACTGTTCCGAAGGCAGCAATTTGTCCATCCTTCATAGCACAGATTCTATCTGAATACTTGGCTGCAAAATTTATATCATGCATAACCGTCAGAATGGTTCTTCCAAATTCATTAGCCGCACGTCTCAAATGCTCCATCATTTGAACAGAACGAGCAACATCAAGATTGTTCAAAGGCTCGTCCAACAGTACATATTCAGTTTCTTGGCATAAAACCATTGCTACATATGCCCTTTGTCTTTGACCACCAGAAAGCTCATCTAAATATCTATTTTCCAAATCCGTTAGGTCTAAAAAATCGATATATTTAGAAATGATAACCTCATCCTCTTTAGTTAATCGTCCCTTTGAATAAGGAAAGCGTCCAAATCCAACTAGTTGTCTAATTGTAAGCCTAGTGACAAAATGATTTTCTTGTCGCAGTATAGTCAAAATCTTTGCTAAATCCTTCGATTTAGATTCAGAAATGTCCATATTTGCCACTTGAATTTGTCCTTCCTCCATATCCAAGAGTCTTCCAATCATCAAAAGTGTCGTAGATTTTCCAGCGCCATTTGGACCAATTAAAGAAGTAAAGCCTGCCTTTGGTATTTCAATATCCAAAGGTCCGATTTTTACTTCATCCGTATAGAACTTTTTAACATTTTCAATTTTTATCATAATGCCCTCTTCCTTAAAATCACAATTAAGAATATGATTCCACCGAATAATTCAATAATAACTGAAACTACACCTTGAGCATGGAATACATGATACATTAAAAAGTATGCACTCGTTATGATTAAGAAACCGATAGCTAATGCCATTGGAAAAATATATCTATGATCATAGGTCGATGCCGCTTGATAGCTCAATGTTGCTACTAAAAAGCCATAGAACGTAAGTGGTCCGATCAAAGCCGTTGAAATGGACATTAAAATAGCAACTAATATAAGCGTATAAATTACACTAGGTTGATATTTGACTCCAAAAGTAGTAGCAACATCCTTGCCTAATGACAATATATTCAAATTCTTAGAATGAGCAAGAAGTAATATCGCTACAATAATCACCAGTGGAATAACAATAGGAAAATAGGCAGAATCTGCATTATTAACCGAACCAAACAATTTAGCCTGTAAAATATCAAACTCTGAAGGCGCAAGAAGTCTTCTCATGAAAGTTGACACAGAATTTAGCCCAGTCCCTATAATAATCCCAACTAAAAGCATCAATTGTAAATTTCCATATTTACCGGAAAGCAGCCATCCATACAGAATCAAACTCATCAAGACCATAACAACAACCTGAAACAGAAATGATCCAATACCACTAAAATTTATTAATGCACTAGCACCAAAGAAAAATATGGTACTCGTATGAATGGTTGAATAAAGCGATTCGAAGCCTAACAGTGAAGGAGTTATAATTCTATTATTTGTAATTGATTGAAAAGCAACAGTCGACAGACTCTGGCAAACTGCGGCAATAATCATTGCGACAAGCGCTACTATTCGTCTCATTACAACAGGGATAAATGAAGGCGAATCTATTGGAACTGGATTGTTATACACTAAAAGCCCATATGAAGAAAGGATACCTAAAGTAATCAATGTTATCAGTATAATCCAATAGCGCCTTTCTTCCTTCTTAGAACGAAAAGCTCTAGCTGATCTATTTCCATTCTGAAGGCTAGCATCGATTTCGACATTATCTTTATTTCTATATTCGAATGTGGTCATCGTAGCCTCCTTGGTTTTCTTTGTCTCAATAAAATCGTTATAAATACGACCGCTCCTACTGTTCCAAGTATTAAAGAAACAGGTACTTCAAAAGGCATGATAATTGTACGAGAAATAATGTCACAGGCTGTTATAGTCCCCATTCCTATCAGACATACCCAAGGTAAATTACTCCTAAGATCATCGCCTCTAAACATGGAAACAATATTTGGGACAATTAAACCCAAGAAAGGTAAGTTACCAATAACAGCTGCAACAATCCCAACTGCAAAAGAAATAAGGGCTGTCCCCAAAAGAACAATCCTATTGTAATTCACGCCAAGGCTGGTTGCGACATCTTCTCCTAGTCCAGCTAAAGTCAGTCTATTAGCATAAATAAAAATAAGTAAAGTAACGATAACAATTAGCCATAAATATTCATATCTTCCCACCTGAACTGACGCAAAAGAACCTACAAACCAAGCTTCAATACTTTGCGTCATTTGAAAAAGAAGTCCCGTAAAAGTGGATACTGCTGAAACAACAGCTCCAAGCATTAATCCAATAATAGGAACAATTAAAGACGACCGAAGTTTAACTCTTCTTAAAAATAAAAAGAAAATCATCGTTCCTATAAAAGAAAAAATGATTGCCCCCGTCATTCGTTGAACTAAAGTTGGAGAAGGAAATAATAAATAAACTAGGAGCAGCCCTAACCCTGACCATTCAATAGTCCCCGTTGTAGTAGGCTCAACAAAGCGATTCTGTGTAATCATTTGCATGACGAGTCCTGCCATTGCCATTGCAGCTCCCGTAAGCATTAATGCAGCTGTTCTTGGAACACGAGTTATGAAAAACATCTCCATTCCATCCTCTTGTCCACGTATATCATAAACTCCAGTAAACAGTGATATAATGCCTAAAATAATAACAACTATAATCGTTAATATAAAAGGTTTTGTACATATTTTATTGTGGTTATAAAACTGGGGTTGAGAAAAATTCTCAACCCTAGAAATTATATTTTTTGGCACTATTCATACCCCTCTACACTACTTAGCTAAAGTATTTGTAAGATTTTCAAATAACTCTATATAAGTCTGAATGGATTCATTAGTGTAAGTATCTGCTGGTGCATAGATAATCTGTTCTTTAGAAACAGCAGTTGTTTTTTGAAGAGCAGGTGCGTTAGCAATAACATCCTGAGCAGGAGTAGAAGTAGCGGCATCAGATGTACCTGCATCACGATCTAATACGAAAAGCCAATCAGGATTACTTTGTGCAATAGCTTCAACAGAAACTTCATCACCTTTATGATCGGTAGTTGAATCAGTAACTTCTAATGCTGGAACCCATCCGAAAATTTCATACATTGGTCCCCATACACGTCCAGAATGAGGTGCTGCAAAACCAATATCTCCACCAGAAACAATAACACTCATCACTTTATCTGTTCCGTTATATGCAGATTTAGCATCTTGGATCACTTTATCAAAATCAGCTACCAATTGCTTAGCTTCTTCATTTTTATCAAAAATTTTCCCTAAAGAAATTGTAGAATTTTTAAGTCCATTTACTAGGTTTTCTCCAGGCGTTGAAGCTTCCTCAGAAACATCAACATTAAGATCAATAACAGTTGCATTTGGCACTAATTTTTTGATTTCTTCGTAATAGTCAGCAAATCTTTGACCGACAATGACAAGTTCAGGGTCTGCTGCCGCTAGAATTTCAAGGTTTGGTTCACGGTGATTCCCAATATTTTTGACTGAATCATCACTTTTATATGATATACCCTCAGGCATTACATCCTTTGGAACAGCTGCTAGTTCAATTTTCCAATCAGCTAAAGTTTCAAATGTTCTATTATCCAAAGCGACTACATTTTTTGGATTGACTGGAACAGTAACAGTTCCATGGGCATCAGTGATTTCTACTGTTGTTGGTTTTACCACCTCTTCACTTCCGTTAGCTTCAGAAGACTTTGTTTCTTCCTTACCTTCATTACTTGAACTTGAGCAAGCTGCTAGCATCAACGTCAAGACAGCCATAAGGACAACTAATTTTAAAGACATAAATTTTTTCATGCATATACTCCTTATAATGTAATTTATTTTGAAAATGATAAAATCTAATGATTAAATGGGATATTATTCACTTTCCAAGCTAATCGTTATTGATAATCATTTTCATTTGAACGTCCTGTGGAATAGTATAGTCATTAATTATGTGAAAATCTTGTGAAGCGTGTAAGTTAATAAATAATGTTACTACAAGAACAAATTAGCTATAGAAAGTGATAAGGAAAGTATTTTTTGTCTAGTCTCCTTCATACTTTCCACAAAAAAACGAGCAAAACTGGTTAAAACAGTTTTACTCGTTTTTTCTCCATTATTTTAATATTGATTACTGTGACAAACTAAAATTGTTCTCTTAGCTATTCAATCATTGAATAGCCCCTACCATGTATTGTATGAATATATCTATTTTTTTTCTCACACTTTAGCTTTTTTCTTAGATAACCGATATATAAATCCACTACATTTGGATTTACGGCTACATCATATCCCCAGACCTGGTTCAAAAGTATTTCACGGCTCAGTATCCTGTTTTTATTTTTGATTAAAAAAACAAGTAGGTCATACTCTCGCTTAGTAAGTAAGAAATTTTTTCCATTTTTAGTCACAATACTATGGGATGTATCAACCGAGAGATCTTTAAAACGAACAAAATTTGTTTCGATTGGCTGGATAGCGTCCCATCTTCTTAAAATGACTTTTATCCTTGCTACTAATTCTTCTTTCACAAAGGGCTTTCGTATATAATCATCTGCTCCTGCTTGTAACCCTGCTATGCAATCCTTGCTAGACACATTATCGGTTACAATGATGATTGGTGTCGTTTTAACCGCTCGTATTAATTTGCAAATTTCCGGTCCAGATATACTTAACGAATCCCAATCCAATACGATAATATCCCAATCTTGCTCATACACTATATTCAAACCTTTATTTTCATTGTGAAGTGTTAAAATGAAACAGCCTTCCTTCGTTAGACCACTTACGATTTTCTTTGCTAAAGACCGTTCATTCTTAATTACTAACACCTGCTTCACCTTTGATTCACCTCACTTCATAACATAAAGTTAGTATTCTCAAAAAAAATCTCGAATTTCTAAAATTCTATTATAACAACTAATTGTGATAGATATGAGCAAATTTACACAAATTATGTATAAAATACACTTATTTCAAAACTGAAAAACGCTTTCATATAAAGTAACCAAAATATTGGTATACTGTAAACAGAAGTTTACTCAACAACTATTTTGTTAAAGGAAATGCTACGAGTAAGAATGTTTAGGAGAAAAATAGAAGCTAAAGAGTCATTTCAACAGGTTGAACGATAAGAGATGGAATACATAACAAGTACTTTATAATAAAAAACCCGCCTTTTTGAAATTAGCCTAATCAAAATGAGTGGGTTTAAATTTATATATATATAGTTTAATATAAATCACTTTAAATATCTTGCTTCAAACATATATTGATCGTATAGTTTACCACTTTCAAATTGGCTTATTGAATCCAGAATAGACTCTAACATTCCAATTTTCCATGTTATCTCTATATCAGAGCTTGTCCTTACTGCTTTATTCGTTCGTTTATATTTTTCTAACTCTAAACTTCTTTCTATCAGTTCTTTATATGCTTTTAGGGAATTTCCTCCATGCTCAAAAGGTCTACTTAAATCAATCTCAACGATTTCTTTTTTGTACTTTTCCATTGCTTCTCTACTCTTTAAAGCAGCCCTATCTGCTTTCATTTGCATAGGTCCGAATCTAAATTTTGAACGCCAAGCTGTAAAGGTTTGCAAGGGGACACCTAGTAATTCTGCCCCCTCCCACTTCTCCAATTCTTTTTCTACACAAACTTCATGCATTATTTCCCTAAGAGATTTACCAAATGTTTCTTCTACAATGATTTTATAATCCACACCTATCACTCCTAAATCATTCGGAATTATTACACCTATTTTGAATCAAAGTACAATTTTAAATTAGCTTCTCTTAATTTATTCGCTTCTTGAATGAAGTTGATTTTTTTCTCATGAATTTTTTTTAGTGAGCTTATTGCATTTTCTACGATTGCCGGAGCATCCTTTCCTAAATTCGGAAAGTTTTGATTTAAATATTCGTATATAGCCTGTTTTTCCATATCGGATGGAACGATTGGTGCTAGAGGCAATTCGAATGGAGAGCTGTTATCTGACAATTGTGGAGGCGTATTATATATAAACTGAAAGGCATTCTGGAGCTGCCTTTTTTTGCTTTCATCTGTCACCTCATACACTCCTTGTGAGTCAAGAGTAATTCTGTTAAATTCAACCATCACTAATTTGTCTGGTTTTCTATTTTTGGTTCTGTAATACAGCATAGCCTTTAAAACATCCTGCTCAGACAGCTCTTTTATTTCTTTATATCTCCCATTTTTAGGATTAGGAACCTTATAAATTTTATATTCTTTAGAAATAAACAACCATTTTATGCCGCCCATAATCAACCCTCCTAATAAAATAAGTGAAAGTACACTGTGAGCATTTATATTAAAACAAAAGAAATTTCACCCATTGATCTAATCTGGAGTTAAATCAATGTTTTTAAAAAATCCACGAGGATTTACCCCATGGATTTTCTACTTTAGTGAAATTGGATGAATGTAACGCTTCTAATTTTTTAGGATTTCTTTTTCCCAGTTTGAGAATCTAAATGCTGCATTTGTCTGAAAGAAATCTTCTTCAATTATTGGCTTTGTCAACAGTTTCCTATCAGTTTACTTTACGGAAAAGTATAGCCCTATCTTCTGTGAAAATCTTGTGAAACCATATTACTAAAGGAAAATATAGGAATAATTACTCGAAGTAAAATATGAAGTTTTAGTTCCCCACATGAACAAGACCTTACTATATTAGTAGCCTGTTGACAAAATACCTCACGAAATTCCGTTTCCTTGGCCTTTGCCTTATATCTCCCGACAATAAATATAAATGAGTGAATTTACTTATACTTCTTAACTTTTTTAACCTCAAGATTTATGATTACTAGTAATGATAGAAAATTTTAAAGCATGTTTTTGGTCATCATCTTTTATATAGCTTTTCCCGCACAGCCTTTCAGTTACATCTTTTACTATATATCGAAAGAAAAGGAGTCTTTCATGAACTTAAATCTCAAAGCATTGTTTCCTTCCTATCGTTATTTCCGTTCAAAGCCAACTCAACTATCCCATGATTCTCATATTTTTTATCATCACGAAACTAAGGAATGGTTTTCTATTTCCAAGCATGAGGTTTCACAGCGGGACTTCGAATGGTTGACGGTTTTTTATACTGAAGTTACCTCTTCGCTAGTTCAGGCATCAGATTTATGGTATGAATTTATTTATTCAAATGGTGACATTCCATCCAAGTTAACGTTTAACAAAGCACGGGTTATTCAAATAACGTTTATTAACGAAAACCCTCCTTTAGAAGCTTTAAAAGAAGCGCTTTATAATTTTTTTCAGGAGGATACGGTATTCCTTCAAGTTGCTAAAAATCAATTTTTACTTATTGAACCTGAAAAACATTCAATATGTGAGAAGGAAGATTTTATTGCCCTTATCCGGACGATTGAAGCCGATTTTTATGTACGCATTCATTTATATTTGGGAGAATTTTATGCCATCAATCAAGATTTTTCCGTTAAATTCCAAAGGGAAGCACAATGGTTCAAGGAATGTTTACATCTAAGATTTGCTGAACCTTATTATTCATTTCAAACAATATTCCCTATTTTACTAACTGAACAATTGCCCACTTCTATTCTTACATTTATCGAGGAGCAAATTATTATACCTTTAAAATCTGACAAGGAATTACTGGAAACGGTTAAAACCTTTTGTGAATGTGGTTTCAATATTTCTTTGACATCAAAAAAATTACATATGCATCGTAATACGCTTACCTATCGATTATCCAAGTTCCAAGAAATCACCAATATTCATATCAAAAATTTAGATGGTGTTATTCTTGTTTACTTTGCTAGTTATCTTTGGTCATTTTCACAACATGCACAAAAATAATTAACTGAAAATTATGCACATTAGACATTGGTTTTCTTCATTACTTTATTTACACTGAATAAAAGGACAAAGGGGATTAGACATGGAGAAAATTGTACTTAATCATATTTATAAAATATATGATGGCGGTGTAACAGCTGTATCTGATTTTAATTTAACTGTTCAGGATCAAGAGTTTATTGTACTTGTTGGTCCTTCAGGTTGTGGAAAGTCAACAACATTACGTATGATCGCTGGGTTAGAGGAAATTTCGGAAGGCGATTTTTTAATTGATAACAAGAAAATGAATGATGTGCCATCTAAGGAACGTGATATTGCGATGGTTTTTCAAAACTATGCTCTCTATCCACATATGACGGTTTATGACAACATGGCATTTGGCTTAAAGCTCCGTAAGTTTTCAAAACAACAAATTCAAGAACGTGTCCACAATGCAGCAGCCATACTGGATTTAGAAAAGTATTTAGATCGTAAGCCTAAAGCTTTATCAGGTGGTCAGAGACAACGAGTTGCCCTTGGACGAGCAATTGTTCGAGATGCAAATATTTTCTTAATGGACGAACCATTGTCCAATTTAGATGCAAAACTACGAGTGCAAATGCGTGCAGAAATTACTAAGCTCCATCGACGATTAAAAACAACGACAATCTACGTAACACATGACCAAACTGAAGCCATGACAATGGCAACACGTCTTGTTGTCATGAAAGACGGTATTGTTCAACAAGTCGGTACTCCTGAAGAAGTATACGGTCTACCTGAAAATAAATTCGTTGGTGGTTTTATAGGCTCACCATCGATGAACTTTTTTAAAGGGATTTTCCATGAAAAAGGGTTTCAAATAGGATCTATTTCATTAACCCTCCCTGCAGAAAAATCCAAATTATTAGTAGAAAAAGGTTATTTACAAAAAGAGCTGATCTTGGGCATTCGTCCTGAACATATTTATGAAAATTCTTCTGTCCATTCAGAGCCGTTCTTCTCAGCTATTGAGGCAGATATCGATGTATCCGAATTAACAGGGGCTGAGCTGATGTTACATTCACAGTTAAATGGTCAGCCCTATATTGCACGTGTAAACTCTGATACTCGAATAACTCAGGGTCAGGTAGCAAACCTACTATTTGATATGTCACGCGCTCATTTCTTTGACTTAGAATCAGAACAGCGTATTCGGTAGAGTAAAAGCTTTATTGAAAGGGATTCAGATAACGAGTCTGTTTCCCTTTTACAGTTCAACATTGGTTTTTTAGCTATGTTGATTCCATTTTAGAAGGCGATTAGTGTTTCCCCATTGGAACAACCACATTTATCTTCCTAACAGTTCGCCATCCTCCGCTACCTTACGTCAATCAAAATGTTGACGAAAAAAACCCAATTTCTCAATATAAGCTATATAAAGAAGCTGGGTCTTTGTATGAAATTTTTATCGCTGTAATTTTCCATTTTCCTCATCACGCCACTGTTTTTGATTACTTCAATGCTGCCCCATACAGTCCCGTCTCACCTTTAAGAATACTACTCTCTATAATTTGCTCTTTCCCTTCAAAAGGAGTATTCAACAGGCGCTGCTGAATTACGTCTTTAATCAGTTCAATAATTTTCGGCTGATGATTGAAAAAACCTCCGCCTAATACTATGCAGTGTGGATCAAGCATTAAAATCATTTGATGTAACTGTTTTTCCATGCAATAAATGATTTGCTGCAATACTTTCTCCATAATAGGGTCACCCTTGTAATAGAGCTCCATCATATCTTTTAATCGGATATTTGAATTTCCCAGTAATGTTCTTCCCAGCTTTTCTATAACTGGCCCTGCGACACTTTCTTCTAAAGTTTCACCAGCTTGACCGACAATATTAAAACCTATTTCACCAGCTAATCCTGTTCCTCGTAAAAACTCACCATTGGCAATGGTACAACAGGATATCCCTGTACTTAATGTTAAATATACCATCGTTTCCTTCCGAAATCCTCTAGCATTATACTCTCCCCAAGTAGCCATATGCACATCGTTATCCATCATAATCTGTGCATGGGGGAAAAATTCAGTTAATCGTTCACAAATCGGAAAGTTACTCCACGGTATATTATTTTGGTAGACGGCTAGACCCTTTTGAATATCAACAATACCAGGTACACCAATACAAACCTTAGAAACTTCATTAAAAGAGAGCTTCTTCTCCGTACAGAGCATTTCAAAGCTATCAATTAAACAATGGAATAAAGCTTCTCTTGTGGAAATATCACTTGGTACCTCTCTTTTAATTAAAATCTGCTGATGTTGGTTGAATAAAGCCGTGGCTAATTTTGTTCCACCAACATCTGCTACTAAAATATGACTCATCTTTACATCACCAGTTCTCCCCACAGGATTTACTTAAATTCAAAATTATCAGAAAGTAATAAGTGGAATAATATCTATTACTTCTTGAATAGGTTTTTATTATGAAAGTTTAACGACTTGTGTTAAATTACGTGGTTTATCGGGGTTACGCCCTTTAAATATTGCATGTTGATAAGCTAAAAGTTGAAAGTAAGGGACCGCTTCAACAAGGCGATTTATATCATTTACTTCTGCTGATAGCTTAAAAATTAAATCCGCTTCTAATTCCTCTGAAGCTATACCAATAATAACAACGAAGCCTCCAAGCCTTTGAATATCCTTTACTAAAGCCTGATCATATTCCATTGTTTCATTTTGTGTAAATATAATAACAACCGTTTCCTTATCAACGATAGAAATTGGTCCATGTCGGAATTCCAGATTTGAGTAACTTTCACATTCCGTTTGAGTCATTTCTTTTAGCTTTAAGGTTGCTTCTTTAGCCAGCCCATTATAAGCACCGGACCCTAAAAAGATAAAGCGCTTTTTTGAAGCATCTTCCGTCACCTGCGTTAATTGTTGTCCATTGCCTAAAGCTGATTGAACAAGAGCGGGGATTTTCTCTAACTGTTCCAACATATCCGCGCGTCCACTAATTTTCGCAGCATATAATTGCAAGGCGTATAGCATATTAGAAAATGATTGTGTCATGACCACACTTTTTTCTGATATATCATTTAAAGCAATCAATTCATTTGTTAATTTAGCCATAGGTGTGTCGCCATTACATGTTACTGCCATAGTACGGATATTTTTCGCACCATTCAAATGCTCTAAGGACATAATAATTTCCGAAGTTGTCCCCGACCGTGAAATTCCAATAATTAGATACTTTTTATGCGTTAAAATAAATGTGTCTGTGTGTAAAAATAACTCAGATGCGGGTACAGCAATGGCAAACGCTCCAGTAACAGTTTGATAATAACGTGCTGCTGCAATCGCTAAATAATAGGATGTTCCACATCCTGTGAAAAGCACTACATCTACAGCATCTTTATTGAAAGTCATTAATTGCACAATGTCTTTTGTTCTTTCTAACTTTTGTCCCTGTGCCATAATTTCATTGTAAGTGTACATAAGCAAATCCCTACTTCTCTTTTATTTTAGTTATTTGTATCTCCTCTAAGAGTTTTTCCACTGTATCTCTTTGGACTTTGGCAATCTCTTTATGTGCTGCATTCGCTGAGCCACATGCAACAGCCCATTTATATGCCTCTGTATGGTCTGAACCATGTGAGAGCTTATAAATAAGTCCACCTAAAAAGGCATCACCACTTCCTACTGTATTGACCACATTTATCCGTGGTGCATTCACTTTGTAAACCCCTGACGGATGAACAAATAGAGCGCCTTGCTCGCCCAATGAAAAGCATACATGCTCAATGCCTAATTTTTGAAATTTTATACCCGCCTGAACTAAGTCTTCATGAGTTAAAGCAGGTCTACCGATTAATTGAGTAATTTCATCCTCATTTGGCTTAATAATGAAAGGTATTGCTGTAATACCTTTTCTCAAAGCATCGCCACTTGTATCAAGTGCGACTCTAATACCTTTTTCCTTTAATAAATGGATAATCGTTGCATATGCCGTTTTTTGTATACCTTGAGGAAGGCTCCCTGACAATACAAAATAGGTAGCATGTTCTGCTTTAGTTTCAATCCACTTTAACATGTCTATCCATTCTTGCTCATGAATGGTTGGCCCTACCTCTAACAGCTCGCTCATTTCCTTCGTTTGCTGATTAATAATCGTTAAACAAATGCGATTTTCTTCCTCTATTTGTATGAACTCTGTTTGGAGATTTTCTTCCTGTAAAAGCTCGACTATTTTACTGCCATTTAATCCACCAACGAAACCGCCAATATTCACTTCACCACCAAGTGATGCAATTACACGAGCTACGTTAACCCCTTTCCCACCACCTTGTTGTGATTTCTGCAATACACGATTTGTTTGACCAATCATTAAAGAGTCCAGCTCATATACTTGGTCAATGGCTGCGTTTAAGGTTAATGTAGTAATCATTTTTGTAACATCACAATCTTTTGCTCTACTAATTTAATTAAAGATTCACGTGCAGGAAGGAAATACTTTCTTGGATCATTTTCTGTTGGATGATCATTAAAATAAGCTCTTAATTCTTCAGCAAATAAGTCTTTCAGCTCGGTAGAAAAATTCACTTTTGCAATTCCATACTTCAAAGATTCACGTACATCCTCTTCTGGCACCCCAGAGGCTCCATGCATGACTAATGGAATATTAGTAGAGCTATGGATTTCTTGTAAAAGCTCAAATAGCAATTTTGGCTTTTGCTGATACTTACCGTGTGCTGTACCAAAAGCAGGGGCAAATGAATGAATTCCTGTAACTTTCACAAAATGCTCCGCTTGCTTTGGGTCAGTAAAGAATGCATTCTCTTCCTCTACGCTTACACTATCCTCGACACCACCAATTGTCCCAAGCTCTGCTTCAACAGGCACATTTACCGCACTTGCAGCTTCAACAACTTTTTTTACTAATAAAATATTTTCCTCATAAGGTAAGGAAGATCCATCAATCATTACTGAGGTGTAGCCTGCTCGTAAACATTCCATAACAGTATGATAAGATTCGCCATGATCCAAATGTAATGCCACCGGTACTTTTGCCTGTTCCGCTGCTGTTTTTGCCAGCGCAATTAGATAAGGCATCTCTACATATTTATACGTGCTTGAAGTTGTTTGCAAAATTACAGGTGCTCCCACTTTTTCTGCCCCAGCAATTACAGCTTTAATTACTTCTAAATTATGTGCTCCAAAAGCACCGATTGCATAATTATTTTTATAAGCGTCTTCTAACATATCTTTAGTTGTCACTAATGGCATTATAGAATTCCTCCCTCAATGGGTTGTTGGTATAATCTAAAACAAAAATAAATAAAGCAAACGATTAGATTTTAATTTAATTCCGTATAAAAACGGCAACGATCCCCTCTTACAATTGAAATACAGAACTCCACTGGTTTTCCTGAAGTATCAAACGCAGTCCTTTCTAGCAATAAAGCTGGTTTTCCAGCATCTGTTTTCAATAAAGGTGCTTCGTCTTTATTGATAAGGACCGGTTCGAAGGCTTCTCTGGCCCTTACAACAATAATGTTAAAACGTTCGGCTAATAAGCTGTATAATGATGAAGATGTTACTTCTCTTAAAATGTCAATATCCTTAATAAGGCGTAAAGGTAAAAAAGATGATTCCAAAATAATCGGCTCATTATCGGCAAATCGTAAACGCTTCATTTCTACAACTTGTTCATTTTCCTCTAATGCTAAATTCGTTCTAACCTTAGTTGATGGATACACCTTTTGTATTTCTAATACCTCATCTTTTTGATTAAATCCTTTTTCTTGAATCATCCGACTAAAGCTATAAAACCCTCCAAGAGATTGTTCAAGTCTTGGCTTGGAAACAAAGGTTCCTTTTCCTTGAATACGATATAATTTATCTTCCTTTACTAATTCCTCAATTGCTTTTTTTACTGTATTTCGACTAACATGGAACATCTCCATCAATTGATTTTCCGAGTCAATTTTATCTCCAGGTTTCCATTCACCTGATTGAATTTTTCCAAATAAAATTTGTTTCAATTGATGATATAATGGGATTACACTAGATTGATCTAATAAATGCATCTTTTTTCCTTCCTTCTCTAGGTTTTGTAATCAATATACCATCTATATAATACGATGCCTATTGATATATCAATCCTTTTCAAAGGCAAGATTCCCTAGGCAAAAGGTTTTTTCTACGTCTCCTTCTTCGTTCAACCAAACGATATCTGCGTCTTTTCCTAGTGCAATAGACCCTTTTCGATTATCTATACCTAAATGCTCTGCTTGATTTAAAGTAACAACACGTATTTGCTCAGCCAGTGAAAGTGTAAGCCACTCTTCTATGTTTTGCCTTGCGGTATTCATATTTAACACACTTCCTGCTAAAGATCCTGTTTTACGTTGAATACATTGATTATTCATGACTTCTACCTCATTACCACCTAATTGATACAAACCATCTGGCATCCCCTTGGCACGCATACCATCTGTTATGACGAGCAATCGATTTAAGCCCATCATTTTGTAAACCATTGGTAGTAGATCTTTATGAAAATGGACATTATCTGGAATTATCTCCACATACACATCTTCGGCTAGAAGTACTGCTCCCACAACACCTGGATCACGGTGATGTAGTCCACTCATGCCATTAAATAGGTGTGTTACATGGGTAATACCAGCTTTTATTGCTTGTTGTGCTATATCATAGTCAGCGTCGGAGTGACCAATAGATGCAATAACTCCTTTACTAGTTAATTCGTGTAGTAATTCAAAACCGCTATCTTCCTCTGGTGCAAATGTGACAAGGCGAATTGAATGATGAGACTTATCATACAAATCATTAAATTGGTGAACATTTGGTTTTAAAATAAACGCTTCGGATTGAGCCCCTTTTTTAGCTTGACTAATAAATGGACCTTCTAAATGAATTCCTAACATCTCAGGTACTGCTGTTGGTTGGTTTTTATAATAATAGGCAAGTGCCTCAACAGCAGCTTCGATCTCAGACATAGGACCTGTCATCGTTGTAGCCAAGAAAGCAGTTACGCCCTCACTTGCTAAGTATTTGGCTATTTTCGAATAATAAATATGGCTCGCATCCATAAAATCATGACCTACAGCACCATGAATATGGATATCAATCATTCCAGGGATGATATAGCCTTTTTGCTGACAGTCTATTACATTCTCTCTTAAAGCGAATGAAGGGCAATTTGCCATTTGATCAATTACTGTAATTTTCCCTTCCGACATTTCTAGAAATCCGTTAGTCATAATTTTATTTTCCATTACGATATTCGCATTAATAATCCATTTTTTATTCATGAGGTGATCCCTCTCCCAGCAGAGTAATATAGATTAGTATGTTCCTCTGCTTCTCTATCATTCTTAAATATATGGGATGACATCCACGTTAAAAATAAGGCAGCTAAACTAACACCGAAAAACGGTATTAGGCCTGGAAACCAGCTATATAGTTTATAAAGAATTATAAGCCCAATAATATTGCTAATCATTTGTAATGGATACGCAATACTAAATATGATGGAAGCAGCAAAGTAGCGCAATGTTGGTAAATCATAATGAGCGTATAGCTGAAATATATTCACGACAATCATAACGAACAGTATACTAATAGAAATAAACACTGTGAGTAATAGTAAGCCTAGTAAGCCATGTAACGATGAAACTATTTGAAAATTAATCGTTAAAAAGTAGCCAACACTCAGTAAGATCATACCTATTTTATTTGATGGAATAAATTCAACTTTATATGTATTCCAATAGATTTTGACTAATTGTTTTAAGCCATCTTCTCCTTGTAATCTTTTCCGTAAAGTAGTAAACATGGCAACAGTCGCTGGGGCTACTCCAAATAGCAAAAGTCCAAGTAAAGTTAAACCTGTCCATAGTAACTGTAATACTGCTAATAATGTGATCCATTCTACAAACCAGTATAGTTTACCTTTCCACCCTTCCAATTCCATGCCCATTACCTCCCTACGATTTACATATTACTATCTCTACATTTTTTTCATTTACAATCGCTACATCCATCAATAGAAGGTTCAACAAGCGTGCGTCACATAAGCCAAGTTGAATGGTAATCTTTCAGCTTATGTGACCTTCTACTTGTTAAGTTTGAAGAAATTGAACCTCCTTATTTGGAACGGTCATATGCCCCTTGTGCTACTTCCATATAGTCTTGCAAGCCCATTTTTTCAATTGTATTCTTATAGTCATTCCATTTATCGAAGCTTTCTTTTCCTGTAATAAAGCTTGCTGTCATTTCATTTACATAGGTTTGAATGTCTGTTAAAACAGCGGACACTCGATCATTTTCTTCCACTGTGAAATTCAAGCCTGGAATAATATCTTCATCCTTCAAAGCATATGGCATAACTTGCTTGGCATTGTTAAGAGAGTTTTCCTTAGCCTCTGCTCCTTGGAAATACTTTTGCGTTACAATCCCAGGATAATAACCACCCGGCCATGTTAAATAATCGCTTATTGCTTGGTCTAAATTTTTGCCATCTGGATTATTCGTAATATTGTCGATATATTGAATTGTTCCATCCTCATTTTCTTCGTAAGTGACACCTTCAAAGCCCATAAAGAACATTTTAGCTCCCTCATCACCATATAAATGGTCAATCCAACGAACCATTGCTTCAGGATTTTTTGCTTTATCTGTTACTACAAACATCCCTAGATTCCCAAGACCATTAGACATGGCAGTGTATTGTCGATCCCCATTTGGTCCTTCTAATACTTGTGCACCCGTATAACCATCCAGCTTAAATAACTCTTTAGGATCTACTTCACTAAGCATGCCAAACGTTCCTTTGGCTGCTTCTGCTGCAAATTTTTGAGGCTCTGTCGTAAATACATCCTTATTAATTAAACCTTCTTTATAAAGCTTATTTAAATATTCAAGTAATTGTTTATATTCGTCGGTCGTTGGCACGAATCGGAATTCCTCAGTACCTTCTTTAAAATCTAAATTCAGATTCATCGTTCCTTGTTTGTTCAAGCCAAATGATCCTCTTAAGTAATTAATAATTTGATTCACACCATAACCCGTTCCCCAGCCTTGCTCATCTTGTAAACCATTACCATTCGGATCATTTTCTTTAAATGCCTTTAGTACTTTATACAAATCATCTGTTGTTTCTGGTGATGGCAAGCCTAGATGATCAAGCCATTCCTGGTTAATCCACGGCGCTCCAACGCGAAGTGATGAAAATTTCGGATCATAAATTGTTGGGAAGCCATAAATATTTCCATCTGCCATCGTCACACCCTGCTCGACAGATGGGTATTCTTCTAATAGCTTTTTAAAATTGGGTGCATATTGATCGATGTATTCATTCAACGGCAAGAATACACCTTGTTGACCGTATTTGATTAAATCTGTTTTTGAAAATGCCGATGCAAAAAATATTTCTGGATAATTCCCTGAAGCTAAAAGCAAGTTCTTTTTGTCCGCTAATACCTCCGTCTGAACAGTTGTCCAATTCATATGGATATTAGACATTTTCTCGTATTCTTCCCATAACATTAGTTGATTCCAATCCTGAGATGCAAAAAACTTTGCTGCAAAACCATCTACTTCAATTTTCTCCTTTGTAATCGGCATATCGGTCGCATTCAAATTATCGATATTTTCACTTTTCACTCCACTAGTTGCTTTATCATCCGAACATGCTCCTAGCAAATTTGTAGCTAACATTAGGCTTGCTACGATACCATAAACACGCTTTTTTCTCATTTCCACTTAAATCGCTCCTATTCTTTAACCTTTTAATGAACCAATCATGACACCTTTTACAAAATATCTTTGTAAAAATGGATAAAGCATTAACATTGGTAGGTTAGCAACGATTAAAACTGCGTATTTTAACCCTTCAACGCTAAGTTTTTGAGCTAAAAAGCTTTCTGACGTCGCTTGAATCATATCGTCAGCTTGTCCTTGAATTAATATTTGCCTCAGGATAAGTTGTAGTGGAAACTTATCTTGGTCTTGCAAGTAGATCAATGCCTGGAAATAAGAGTTCCAATGCCCTACAGCGTAAAATAAAACCATGACTGCCATAACAGGTAATGATAGTGGTAGAACGATACTCCATAAAATACGGAAGTTCCCTGCGCCATCGATCATGGCTGATTCCTCTAACTCATAAGGAATGGATTGGAAAAATGTTCGCATAATAATGATGTTCCATACAGCCACTGCATTCGGAATAATCATGACCCAAAATGTATTTATCATACCCAAATCACGGATTAATAGATATGTAGGAATTAGTCCCCCACTGAAAAACATGGTGAATACCATAAATGCCATAATAAAGCCCTTCCCTTTTAAATTTTTACGTGAAAGAGGATAAGCTGCACAAATGGTCATCACGATATTTAGTAATGTTCCAAAGAATGTGTATTTCAAAGTGTTGATAAATCCATTAATAATATCTGGATTTTGGAATACTTTTTTGTAAGCCTCCACTGTAAATTCCTTTGGCCATAGCCATAAATCCCCTGAAATGACGTACTCGGGATTACTAAGAGAAGCACTTAAAACAAAAATAAGTGGATACAAAACAACAACTGCTACGATTGCTAAAAAAATATAATTAAAGATAGTAAATGCACGATCGCCCTTTGATTCTTTCATGTCAATCTCTCCTTTACCATAAACTTGTATCACTCACTTTTTTGGCTATTCTGTTAACCATAATAAGGAGGATAAAATTAATGATAGAGTTGAAGAAGCCCACTGCTGCTGAAAAGCTATACTGTGCTTCTAAAATTCCGCTACGATAAACAAAAGTGGATATAACATCTGATGCCGACATATTTAAGTCATTTTGCATTAAAAATACTTTCTCAAAACCAATAGCCATGACAGACCCAACATTTAAGATGAATAAAATGATAATTGTCGGCATAATCGCAGGAATATTAATATGAATAATCCTTTGAAATTTTGATGCCCCATCTATCATTGCCGCCTCATGCTGTGCCGGATCTACGGCAGCTAAAGCGGCAATATATATGATGGAACTCCATCCCATCGTTTGCCAAACATCCGACAGTACATAGATGGATTTAAACCAGGCTGGTTCTGAAATAAAATCAATGGGTGTACCCCCAAACAGCATAATGATTTGGTTGATCATCCCATCTGATTTTAAAAATAGTAATAGCATCCCAACTACGACTACTGTTGATAAAAAATGTGGGGCATAAATGACTGTTTGTACAAATTTCTTAAAGCGAAGACTCTTCACTTCATTTAAAAGCAATGCAATGATGATTGGTACAGGAAAAGATATAAGTAACGTGAATACACCAATCCCAATTGTATTTTTGATTAAACGCCAAAAATAATAACTATCAAAAAAACGTTCAAAATGCTTTAATCCTACCCATGGACTCCCCGTAATTCCCTTTGTAGCAATAAAATCTTTAAAGGCAATTTGCAACCCATATAGTGGGTAATAATGGAAAATCAAAAAGTAAAGTATAACAGGGGCTAGTAATAAATAAAGCTCCCAATTTTTCTTGATAGATTTTTTCCACTCTACCAGGTGATTTTTCTTTACCTTTGATTGCTTTTTGAAAAAACGTTTTGTTTTAGAAGATTTATCCTCAACGGTTGTTTTATCTAAAAGCGTCATAACTACACCCCCTATTTATCAATGTTGCAGAATGGTAGATTCCTGCTTTATCTCAATAACCTTACCTCCGTTACGAATAGATTCTGTTGCTGCACAGCCCACCGCGACACTCATACGTCCTGCAAATGGCGTTGTCAAAGGTTTTTTATCGTAGAGGATGAGTTCTACAAAATCTTGGGCAATTTTCGGATCAGCTCCGCCATGGCTACCTTCCTCAGGCTTCATTTCATACACAACATCACTCAATTCCTCCCAAGAATTTGATTTACGTGTTTTTAAATAAATTTTATTATTGATATCATCATTTTCGAGACGCCCCTTCGTACCGATAAATGTATAATTTCGCGAATAGTCAGGTGTAAAGTGACATTGTAAATAAGAAGCCTTTATGCCACCTTCCAACTCCATCATGACCATATTATTATCCTCTACATCAATTTCTTCACGGAACGCACATTCTGTAAATGTATGGGCAACATATTCTGGACAAGTTTTTTTCTGATCACAGGTTGGACATGTTAATGTATTAGGTTGATTTCCACCGTAATAATCTAAGCTTCCAAACGCAGATACTTTCTGTGTATATTTCCCTGAAATCCAATGAATAACATCTAAATCATGTGAGCCTTTTTGAAGTAATAAGGAGGTTGTATTTTTTGAATTACCATGCCAATCGTGGTAATAGAAATAACCACCGAATCCAACAAAATGACGCACCCATATTGCCTTTAATTCTCCAATGGCCCCTGAATCGATAATGCCTTTCATCGTTTGATACATACTCATATAACGCATATTAAAGCCAACCATCAGATGCTTTCCTGATTTTTCCCAAGCATCTAATATTCGATCGCAGCCTTCCACCGTAATAGCTAATGGTTTTTCCGCATACACATGCTTACCCGCTTGTAAACAAGTAATAATATGCTCCTCATGTAAATAATCTGGCGATAAAACCGCAATTGCATCGATGTCATCTCTTGTTAATAACTCTTTATAGTCCTTTGTTAAAAATAACGGTGTATCAAATTTTTCCTGAAATTTTTCTAAACGTTCCTGAGAAATATCGGCTAATGCTACTATTTCTGATTCCCCATTAGGTTTATGCCAGTATTGTGCCAAGCCCCCCCTTAAGCCAGCTCCAATCACACCTATTCGTATTTTCTTCATGTTAGATCCCCCTCGTTTCATCCTTGTGTCTCTGTATTTCGTAAACGTTTGCAACAAAATTTATATTATCCGAAACAACACAACTACACGTCAACACGTTGTAGGTACAAGTTAATATATAATGAATATTCAAAAAATTTAACTGGAATAAATATATAATTCCAATACTTAGTATGTCAATACCCTAGATTATGGTTGCTTGAATGCACCAACTGCTATCAACATGAGTTGACCCATCCAAAAATTTAGAATATAAAACACTTCTTCAAGAGCTCAATCTACCACTCCTTTTGTTTAAAATTTTTTCTGACATGCTATATTCTTCAGCAGTACCCTAGCTACTTTAAATACAATCCCCCCTGTTTGACCTAAGCAAAAAAATATCTGAATTTAGGAGTTGACCTGACTCAAATATTATATTAGGAGCTTCTTCAGCTTCTTTAACTGAACGATAATGTTAATATAATTTTTAAGCGTAAAGATTAAGATGCTGGTATCAAGGACTTTACTATAATTGAGGTAGTAATTCTCGATCCTTTTGATAAACCCATTCCAACAGACGAAGTCATAAAATTGTATTCTCTAGACAAATAATATAAAACAAAGGGAGATGGTTTCTCTCAACTTAGAAACCATCTCCTTTTTTTACTTCAGTTTTCACTAGTGCCCGTTTATACCTCTTAGCGTAAACACTGAACATGCCGCTAGAAGTATGTAATGCCTGATTTTATTGCTTAGCTGGAATAAACCCAGCGGCTTTTGCTTCTTCTTCCGTACAGAACATCTCTTCTGCTATTGTATTCTCATAGTCCCGTTGCCCTGGCATATGATAAATTTTATTACCCTTGGAGTTAATATTTCCTTTGATATGGCAACTGCCCTTGTTGTTATTGGTATTCGATTTATCCTCAACTATGTTAGACGGATTTTCATTTTTTATAGCAGCATAATATACATCTTTATCGTATCCACGATTTGTTACATAGTCTTCAACTGACCATATCCCAATAGCTGACTGTTGTGCAGTTTTTTGAATCGATTTAAACCACTCTACATGCTTCGTATTTGGATCATATATATAGGCAACACGTGCTAATCCATTTTTCAATAACTGCTCCTGAACACTTATACCTTCTTTCGTATAAATATAGGCAAGTAGTCTTTTATATTTATCACGATAAGAAACGTCAAATTCTAAATAGACTGTATCCTGACCAGCTAATAGTTGCTTAGTAAATTCTTTAGCTTCTGGTCCGTACGGTTGCTCTCCTAATGTCTCATGATTAGTTTCTGGGGTATCCACAAGTAAAAAGCGAACTTTTTCAGAGCTACCGTTATATTTTATCCTTATTGTGTCGCCGTCAATTACACTTTCTAGTTCATATTCTTCAAACTTACTTACATCGTGTTTCTCTGCATTTTCTATCGTTGAAGATATTAGATCTCCTATATCTTCAGTCTTAATACTATTCGTACTAGTTTCTTCTGTGCATGCACTCAGAAGCAATATAGAAATCAATAAAACGAAAATAATTTTCTTCAAATTTACACTCTACTTTCTAATTTATATCCCCTGCAACTAAAAATCTCCTCAGTTAACTAATTTTTTCATAAATGGTTGCCTTCACCCATTGCAAGATTGCTCCTTAATGAATGAAAAGCCTTCAGTCATTGTAACAACTGAAGACTTTTATACATATATTTATTTAAATATTAAATATAAAACAACAGCCAAAATAATTGTTCCACTAGTTATTAGCGTTTTAATATCTGATTGTTTCACTTTTATCTCCCTCAGCTATTTATTTACACTAATCATAACATGTCCTAGCCCTTTTTATATAGATTCAAAATTATTCTAAACAAAAAGATTATGTACAGTAACTACATAATCCCCTTGTAACAAATATATATTTTTTTATAATTCTTTGAATGTTTTAAAAGACTTTCATTATATACAACTACATTTTATTTATGCAAAATAAATAATGTAGATATTCCATCCTATGCATTAATATAGTTTAATTAAAGGTTGTTCATTTTCAGCGGAAACCTGCCAAATGTCTCTATTGTACTATAATATGACAGCCATCATATTGAAACGGCAACCCAATGATTTGGAGAAACTTCTACAAGCTGGCTATTTTCTACCTCGTAGTGAACTTTCACGTCGTCTGTATTTTCCGCATCACTATATTTTTGCTTTTCAATCGCTGGATCGGGAATTGGTATGGACTGTAATAAGGCACGTGTATAAGGATGCTGAGGATTAGCATATAGCTCCTCACTTTCAGCTAATTCTACAATTTTCCCCGCATACATAACTGCTACCCGATCACTAATATGCTTCACCATCGATAAATCATGTGCAATAAATAAATACGTCAACCCAAGCTTTTGTTGTAATTCCTTTAGTAAATCCACAATCTGTTTTTGAATGGATACATCTAAGGCTGACAAAGGTTCATCACAAACTATAAAATTAGGCTCAACCGCTAATGCTCTAGCAATCCCTATACGTTGTCGTTGACCTCCAGAGAATTCATGTGGATAACGCATAGCGTGTTCTTTCTTCAAACCAACAAGCTCAAGCAGTTCCTCTACCCGTCCCAGTCTTTCACTATGTGATTTCACTAGACCATGAATATCAAGTGCTTCCCCAATAATATCCAAGATTTTTTTACGAGGATTTAATGATGAATAGGGATCTTGGAAAATAATTTGCATATGGCGGCGCATCGCCTTTAACTGCTTTTTCGTTAGTCTCGTTACAGGAATCCCTTGATATAAAACTTCTCCATGAGTAGGCTGATGAAGCTGTAGAATTGTTCGGCCCGTGGTAGATTTACCTGATCCTGATTCGCCGACTAAGCCTAAAGTTTCCCCTGGAAGTATATGGAACGATAAATCATTGACAGCTCTTAATGTTTGCCCTTTGCCTAAAGAAAATTCCTTTGACAGATGTGTGACTTCGATCAAAGGTTTATTTGGATCAATATCTGGTTGGATATTTGAAATTTCTTTTGGCTGCTTTTTTTCATGTAGCTTTGGTAGCGCATTCAATAATTTTTGGGTGTATGGATGCTGCGCATTCGCAAAAATCTCTTCCGTCGTACCCTGTTCAACAATTTCTCCTTCTTTCATGACAATGAGGCGATCACACATACCAGCAACGACGCCTAAATCATGTGTAATTAATATAATAGATGTGCCCATTTTCTTTTGCATATCACGCATCAATTTCAAAATTTGGGCTTGTATAGTTACATCCAATGCTGTCGTTGGCTCATCCGCAATCAGCAGTGACGGATTACATGCAAGTGCCATAGCAATCATTACACGTTGTCGCATACCACCTGAAAATTCATGTGGATATTGTCGATAACGTTCTTCTGCATCCCGAATGCCAACAAGTTTTAATAATTCAATGGTTTGCGTATAGGCTTCCGTCTTTGACATGGATTGATGCTTGATTAAACTTTCAGCCACTTGATCTCCTATTCGTATGGTAGGGTTTGTAGATGTCATAGGATCCTGAAAAATCATACTAATATCTTTCCCACGAATTGTTTCCATTTGTTTTTCCGCTAATTCCGTTAACTCCTGACCTTTGAACTTAATAGTGCCAGATTTTAAAAATGAAGGTGGAGATGGTAATAAGCGCATAATGGAGCGTGCCGTTACACTTTTCCCACTCCCAGACTCACCTACAATTCCAAGTGTTTCACCTTTATTTAAATGGAAGCTTACATCTTTTACAGCTTCAAACTCTGTCTCCCCAGTAAGAAAGGAAACACGAAGATTATTGATTTCTAAAAGCTTTTCGCTCATTCGAATCATCCTTTTTAAAATTAGTATTGACTTAATTTCAAGCATAATCCATACTTTCTAAAATTTGTGATGGTTTTACTTTTATATGTATAACCCATCTTTTTTTAAAAATTTGTGATTGACTTACTTTCGAGTATAATCCATACTTTACAATACTGATAGGAATTATACAATATAGTGTTGAATATTTTATTAACGCTTGGAGGAAATGCATGGTTACTTCAAAAAATTATTTAAAACCTAAGGAATTTACGTTCTTTTCTATGGTTTATCAAAAACTAATGCACCAAAAGCCTTACAATATACTACTTTTCCTTTTAAGTATTTTAGTTCATCCATTTACATACTTTATCTATCGAAAAAGGAAACATTCAAATACGTATGACCAGGCTTTTGAATTACGTAGTCAGTATTACTTGAAGAATGGTTTATTTGCCCAATGGCAGCAATCTTTTGAACAACAAGAAATAGCAAAGGCTTCATTTTTTCAAGAAGCAGTATCAGCATCGCAAATACAGCAAACTGCTAATGAATTAGCCAAGAAAAGGCTTCAGCAGCAAGTAGATCACGATTTACAAAATGAAGGTATACACCCATTAACGTATAATCAATTTTTTAATCAGCAACTGAAAAACAAATATTTTGTAGCTCTTACCTTTCTACCAGCTGTTTTATTTTATGTAGTGCTAATCTTATTTGCGAACCCATTTTTGCAATTTATCATTGAAAGAATTTTACAAAGCTTCATTGTCATTGTGGGTGTGGCAACATTAGTGTTTACAATTTTGTATCTATCACCTTTCGATCCCGCCAGAAACTTACTCGGTGTTGAGGCGACAGCAGAGCAAATAGCCAACTTTAATCGCATTCATGGTTTGGATCAACCTTATTTATCTCAATTATGGCATTCACTTTCTGGCCTATTTACTTTTGACTTAGGCACATCCTTTGCAGGGAAAGAAGATATTACGCACAGTATTACAAATAAATTTCCTGTCACACTTGAAATAGCCGTATTATCCCTGTTAATGGCAATTGCTATCGCCATTCCAGTCGGTATTATTTCGGCGGTTCGTCCTAATTCGTATTTGGATTATACGTTTATGTTTATTGCTTTAATTGGTTTATCTATTCCAAGCTTTTGGCAAGGTTTAATTTTTATTTTAACGTTCGCGTTAAAGCTACAATGGTTTCCAGCGACCTATAACCCCCAAAATTGGTTATCCCTGATCATGCCAGTTATCGTCTTGGGGACATCCATTACGGCATCCATAGCTAGGATGACAAGGTCGAGTATGCTTGAGGTGATCCACGAGGATTACATTATTACAGCTAAAGCAAAAGGCTTGAATGAGTTTAAAGTAATTTCAAAACATGCCATTCGTAATGCCATGATTCCAATTATTACGGTGATTGGACTTCTTTTTGGAGGTATGTTGGGAGGCGCATCTGTTACAGAAAAGGTATTCAATATTAGTGGGATTGGTAGCTATATTGTCGATAAACAATTTATTCCTGATATTCCCGCAATCCTTGGAGGCGTTGTTTATATCGCTATTACGATCTCCATTGTCAATTTATTGATTGATATCATGTATGCCTTTTTTGATCCACGCATTCGCTCGAAAATGAAGAAGTCTTAAAGGAGGATCACCTGTGAAAAACATCTTACATGTCAAACTACTTTTGAAGATTACACAGGAATATGTCAATTCTCATTTTACTTTTGTCTTTTCCTTACTGTTTTCTTTATTGTTTCTAGCCTATAGCTATAATTTTTCTACCCATAGCTGGCGACCAATTGTTCTACTATTCTTTGTTATTTATGGCATTACTGCGATCTATGTGGCTTTTGTAAATTTACGAATAAAAAGAGATTTAGCAAAGTTTGGGGAGATCCAAAGAGGTACTCGTATTTTCGGCTATCCATTATTATTAACCGTTCTTTCTGGCAATATTTTTTCTACATCATTTGCGTTTATGCTTGTGTCCACTAGAAAGACTGCTGAATATACGTTTGCTGCCTATGCCTTTATTACACAATTATTCATCATTGGCATTGCAGCATTGAATTTATTTAAGCCCTATGTAACAGATACCTTTTTACTGGCGATGGGTGTTTTCCTCATACTTGCGCTTATTTATATCGTGATGACCATACTATGCGTTAAGTTTGTCACACCGACAGCGGCTCCAAGATGGATGCTTATCCCAGGTATTTTATTACTATTGGCTACTTTCACAGGTAATCTATTTGCTACATTACTAGGTTATAGCCTTATTCAAAAGGCTCGAAAGGCAAACCCCTCTTCTATTGAAAAGTGGCAAAAAATATGGGAGAAAATTTTACGAAATACGATGGCTGTATTCGGGCTATTTTTCATTATTTTTATGTTTTCATTGTCCGTCACAAGTACTTGGACTTTTGACTATGACTTTGCTACAGAAAATAACTACGGTGCCCTGCTGCAAACACCATCATTAGAACATCCTCTAGGCACAGATAATTACGGGCGAGATTTATTTTCCCGTATTGTATTTGGGGCACGCATTTCATTAATCGTCGGATTTTTCTCAACGATTATTCCTGCGTTAGTCGGAGGCACGTTAGGGGCATTTTCCGGCTATTACGGAAAAACAACTGACAATGTCATCATGCGAAGCCTAGATATTTTATATGCTATTCCGGGCATTCTGTTAGCCATTGCTATTATTGCTGCATTTGGTGCTAATACGATCAATCTCATTATTGCACTTAGTGTTGGGGCAATTCCAACCTATGCACGTACAATGCGGGCAAATGTCATGCAGCTAGCAAATTTTGAATTTGTGGAATCTGCCCGAGCTTTAGGGGCATCTGATGCGGCTATTATTTTCAAGCACATTGTCCCTAATTCATTAGCACCTATGATTGTTAAAGCAACACTTACAATTGGTGGAGCTGTTATTTCAACAAGTAGTTTAAGTTTTTTAGGGCTTGGTATTGAGCCACACATTCCCGAATGGGGCAATATTTTAAAGGTTGGTAGTACGTACCTGGAAACTCATTCATATGTTGCGATTTTCCCAGGTCTTTGTATTATGCTTCTTGTCCTCTCCTTTAACTTCTTAGGAGACGGTTTACGAGATGCTTTAGATCCAAAAACAAATTAATTGGAGGTACCTATGAAGAAATTACTTGTATTTTTATTCGTCGCAGTATTAGCTTTAGCTGGCTGTGTACAGACGAAAACTGACGTAGAAGGAAGTAAAGATTCAAAAGATAGTGACAAGAGCGATGGTAAAGTAGCCATTGAAGTATTAGGCATGGCCGCTTCTGAAGAAGATATGAATATTGTTCGAGACCAATTAGTAAAAAACGGCTTTGATGTAAAGCTTAATATTCAACCAGATTACGGTTCATTCTCTGCCCAAAAAGAAGCAGGAAACTATGATCTTGCCCTTTCAAGCTGGACGACAGTAACAGGGAACCCGGACTATGCTGTTCGTGGATTATTTAAAACGGGTGGAGATTACAGTGTTGTTGCAGATTCAAAATTAGATGCCCTAATCGATGAGGCGAGTACATTAACTGGTGAAGAAGCAGCAGCTAAATATAAAGATTTAGAGCAATTACTAGTATTCGATCAAGCTTATATTGCGCCTTTATATATTTCCAATAAGTATCAAGGGATCTACTCGGAGTTAGTAAATCCTAAAACTGTACATTTACCAAAATCTCGTGCGCAAGTATGGGAAAAAATCGAATTTAATGATTCTGCTAAAAATGCGACTGAACCATTAATTTTACATCAAACAATTAATTCTCTTACTTCGCTAGATCCGATTAAGGGAAATGATGGTTCCATCAACACATTAAATACAAATATGTATGTTCGTCTTGTTAATTTAACAAACACGGATGACGTTGTTTCAGATGGTTCATTATCTTATAATCATGTAATGGCAGAAGGCAATCAAGACTATTACTTCATTTTACGCGATGATATTCATTTCGCCGCAGTGAAGGATGGCGCAGCTGTCGATACAGGTGATTTAGTATCTGCTGAAGATGTGGTCTTCTCATTAAACCGTGCTAAAGATGCTAATTCAGTACCAGATCACCGTACTTATAGTATCCATGAAAATATTGAAACAGTAGAGATTGTTTCAGATTTAGCTGAATTACAAAATAAAAAAGTATCTGGCTCTGATCAATCAGTTCTCGAAGCATTATCACAAAGCCTCCCTGCCTCTGTAGCGCAATTAGCAAAAGACAAAGGGTCTGTTAACAATGCTTCTGGTTCATACCAAGTTGTTAAAATTACAACACCAACACCATTCCCGCAAGTGTTAAACTATTTAGCACACCAATCTGGTGGTATTGTATCTGAAAAACAAGTAACAAGTATTAATACGTATGATGTAGCTAACTATGACCCTGACAAAGATATTGCCTATGGTGATCAAGCTACAATCACTGAAGGATCAGCAACTTTCAACAATCAACTGTATGCAAGTGGTCCTTATATTTTAGTAAAGAAAAATGATTATGAAGCACAATTTGTGAAAAATCCTGCCTACCGTGCTGGTAGTGAGTATGAACCAAAAATTTCGAAAATCAATGTTCGTTTCATTTCTGATGTTGACAGTGCTTTATCAGCATTACGTAATGGAGAAATACACGTTCTTCAAACAGTACCAGAAACAAAACTGGATATTGTGAAAGCTGACGATAAATTAACATTAAATACTGCCGATAGCAATGCTGTTTCTTACTTACAAATGAATACATCTGGTCGCGCAGTTTCAGATTCAGCTGACTTACGTAAAGCGATTTTGTACTCCATCAACCAAGACGAGTTCATTAGCTATTACCAAGGCAATAAGAAACCTGCTGTATCAACTGTATCTCCTTTAGTTGACACAGGGTTAAAACTTGAAGCCGATAGCGAAAAAGTAAAAGAATTTTTAAAAGCCTATAATGATAAAAAGTAATAAAGGGATTTTTTAAAAGAATAAAATGACAAAAGCCATTGAGAGTAAAAATTCTCGATGGCTTTGTCTATCCTTCCCCATATTTAAGAAAGTTCATTTTTTATAGTAGAAACTCATTTTATATTTCATTATGTGATTTTGGCTTTGGTCCTAGCTCTTCTGGCTCGATATCCGCAAATGTCTCGCCCTCTTCCTCTAAATCACGCATACGGTGAGCAATTCGTGATGCTGCTGAAGCCGCGATACTGCCAACTAAATCATCTAAAAACGTGTTAACATGATGCCCAGGCTCAGTATCTAATTTTTTAATAATGCCAATTTTTTGCTTGTCTAAATGACCAAATGTGGTTACTGCAATGCTGCCATATGTAAAAACAGATCCTAGTGCGATTGTTTCGTCCACACCAAATAAACCTTCATCAGATTCTATAATTTGCTGTAATGGTGATGATAATAATTTTTTCTCAGCTAGCTCATCTAATTCAATTCCTACTAAAAGTGCATGTTGCACTTCTCGTTTACGCAGTACACGCTCAACCGAATGAACACAATGATCCAGTGTTAAACCTTCATTATAGGTTTTTTGCATTTCGTAAACAATTTTTGCGATATCCTCGATCGCCACACCTCTACGAATTAACGCGGCATGTGCTGCCTTCGCTACTTCATCAGAGTGCACACGAATACTTTTATTATGCATAAGCTACCCCTCATTTCGATTTTATTGCTAGTATAGTGCTAGCCCAACCTATTATACCTTTACTTTCGTAATATGGTACAATTTTGTTACAAACATAAGAAGGAGTGTCATCATTGGATAAGGGAACAGTACAGGATTTAACATTCTATAGTGAGGCATTACAGGAAGAATTACAGCTCTATATTTATGTTCCTGCAAATTATTCTCCACTATATAAATACAATATTCTAATCGCATCAGATGGTAAAGATTATTTCCAGCTTGGTGGTATTACAAAGCTAGCTGATGAACTGATTGATGACTATGAAATCGAAAATTTAATTATTGCTTTTGTTCCATACAAAGATATTAACGATCGACGTCATAAATATATTCCTAGTGGTGAGCAGCATGAAGCTTATCTCCGCTTTTTAGCACATGAGCTAGTACCTTATTTAGATAATGAGTTTTCCACGTATCAAATGGGTATGAGTCGTGGAGTAATTGGAGATTCGATGGCTGCTACAGCTTCCTTAATGGCTGCATTAAAGTATCCAAGTATTTTTGGCAAGGTCATTCTTCAATCACCATACGTGGATGATGACGTTTTGAAGGCAGTCGAAAATTTCAAAGATCCAGCAGCCATTTCTATATACCATATAGTTGGTAAGGGTGAAGACCAAGTAGTGACTATGGATAAATCTGTGAAGGATTTTTTAACACCTAATCGTCAGCTCCATGATCTTATGATCCATAAAGGGTTCTCTATATTTTATGACGAGTTTGATGGCAATCATACATGGAAATATTGGAAACCAGACCTTCGCCGTGCATTAATTGAAAATTTTAATTAATGTGAGTGATTAAATTACGAAAATTGGATTTTCTGATATACTTAAATAGAAAAATTGTTTATTTACGGGAGGTAATGGACTATGAAGTACGGTATTGTGGCATTTCCATCAAAAAAATTGCAAGATTTAGCGAACACTTATCGCAAACGATATGATCCTCATTTTGCGAAGATTACACCGCATATGACGTTAAAAGACAGCTTTGATGCGTCTGAAGAAGAAATTCAAACCATCGTTAAGCAATTGGATGACCTTGCTGCTAAATATGCACCTTTAAACATTCATGCATCACGCATCAGTTCGTTTTTCCCTACAACCAATGCCATTTATTTCCGCATTGAACCAACTGAACAATTAGCTGCTTTCCAACATGAAATCCAAGAAAATATTTCTTATGGAGAAACGAAGCATGTATTTGTACCTCATATTACAATCGCTCAAAAAATGTCGGATTCTGAGCATGACGACATCTTTGGTCAATTACGTATGACTGGTGTAGATGAAAAAGATACAATTGACCGCATTCATCTTCTATATCAATTAGAAGACGGTTCATGGACAACATACGAAACATTCCGTTTGTCTGGAGCTGAGTGATGATTGTATAACGTTAAGATTGTTGAAACAAAGCAAGAACATGACGATGCGTTTACTGTACGAAAAAAAGTATTTGTTGAAGAGCAAGGCGTTCCACTCCATTTGGAATGTGATGCTGAAGATGCAACTGCAACGCATTTTATTATGTATGAGGACGATGAGCCTGTAGGAGCAGCGCGTTTACGTAGTATTGAAAACAATACAGCAAAAATTGAACGTGTTTGTATTTTACAATCTCAACGTGGTAAAAAACTAGGGGCTTTACTAATGAAGGAAATGGAGAAACACGCCATTTCTATCCCTAAAGAAACATTGAAGCTTCACGCGCAAAGCCACGCGATTCCCTTTTACGAAAAGCTTGGCTATGCGGTAACTTCTCCAGAATTTCTGGATGCTGGTATTCCGCATCGAGCAATGGAGAAAAGAATTTAATGAAAGGGTGTTACGATATTGTTCAATGTCGTAACACCCTTTTTTAAACCAAAATCCGCTTGCCACCATTTATCTACTCTATCGTAACAAGCTGCTTTGCCAAGTAGATATGCCATGCGCTACTTCATCATTTTAGTGATTTTATCGAAATCTAGTGATGCTCCATCTTGAATAATAGATTGTACTAATTTATCTTCTAGCTCTTGTGTAATCGTTCTGTTAGATATCTTAGCAACACGTCGTACGATTTTTCTTACTTGTTTTTCACTTGTAAAATCCGCATGTTGAATGGCATTGGCTAATGCGAAGATTTCATCCATCGAAACACCTGTTTTTTGCTCAATTGAATTAAATAACGAGCGATGCATGTTTTCCCTCCTATCATTAAAACTCAATTTAACCTTGCGACTTGCCCGAAGCATTCACAAATGGTGGAGGCCTTAACTTTATTTAGGTATGTGAACCATCTAAATAAGAGTTAAAGCCTTTACAATATGTTCATCAAATTAGATGTAAGTAGCGCCAACAATAATTAAAAGAATAAATAGAACAACAATTAGAACAAATGTTGAACCATAGCCAGAGTTGTTGCCTCCACAATAACTATAGTTATTGCCTCCGCAATAGCTATTGTTCCACCCACCAACATTATTTCCATACGGTTGTGAGGACCAGCCTTGATATCCCATAAAAGCACCCCTCCCTTCTACAACCTATAATATGTTTAGGTTGTAGAAATGGGAGGGGTATTCGTCTAGTCGATATTTCCTTTAGGCTTAAAAATTAATGCACCAATAAAGGCAAAAACAATAGCAGCACTAATACCTGAGCTTGTTACTTTAAACATTCCTGTTAAGACGCCAACCAGTCCATGTTTTTCTGCCTCAGCCATTGCCCCGTGTGTTAAAGAATTACCAAAAGAGGTAATAGGTACGGTAGCTCCTGCGCCAGCAAAATTAATTAATGGCTCATATAACCCCATGCCATCCAATATAGCACCGAGGACAACGAGTGTACTTAATGTATGGGCCGGTGTTAAATTACCGACATCCATTAATAATTGGCCGATGACGCAAATAATGCCTCCAACAATAAATGCAAATACAAATGTCATTACCATAATATATGCCTCATTTCATTGTAATTTCGATGGCATGTGCCGTACATGGAATCGTCTCACCTTGTTGAAACGATAATGGAGACAATAATGCCCCAGTTGCCACTAGTAATACACGCTTATAGCTACCCGCTCGCATCTGCTGAAGAACGTAACTAAAAAAAACAGCTGCTGAACAGCCAGCTCCACTTGCCCCTGATTGAAAGGATTCATCTTGCCCATAAAACTCAGCACCTGCATCGCGTAAAAGAGTTAGTTCCTCATTTTTCACACCATTTTCAACAAGCATTCCCTTCAAAAGCTTTAACCCAAGCTGACCTAAATCGCCCGTTAAAATTAAATCGTAATGATAGATTTTCTGATTTCGTTGTTGTAAATGAGATTGAATCGTTTGAAAGGCCGCAGGTGCCATGGCAGCACCCATATGGAAAGGATCATCCATGCCGTAATCCACAGACTTTCCAATTGTGGCAGCTTCGATGGAAGGATACTCTTCACGGTGTTTACCGATTAGCGCATAGCCAGCAGCCGTTACAGTCCATTGAGCAGTTTGTGGCTTTTGTGCACCGTAATTGATGGGATAACGAAATTGACGTTCTATCGCATTATGCTGACTTGACGCACCGGCTAATGAATAATTAGCAGCACCTAATTCTGTTAAAAGACAGGCAATAATGACGGAGGAAACAGAGGTGGCACACGCAGAGAATAGTCCAATAAATGGGATTTCTAAGTCTCTTGCTGCAAAATTGGTCGGTGTCATTTGATTGACCAAATCTCCACCCATTAAATAATCAATATCTCCACCTTGTACATTCATTTTCTTCATGGCCGCATCACAGGCTTCTTCAATCATTTTACGATGCCCCTGTTCATTGGTTTTCATTTGCCAACGTTCATCATCATACACAGCATCAAAATACTGACTAAATACACTTCGGTTCTCTAACGGTCCTGCTACAACTCCACCTGCTAATAGGGATGGTTTCGATTGAAAAACAATTACCATGAAACCACTCCTATCATCACGAAGATATATTTAATAAGTGCTACGAAAAAGGCTGCTACTACACCAAATAAAACCACTGACCCTGCTAGCTTAAATAAATTACCGCCAACTCCTAATACTAAGCCCTCTGATCTATGCTCGATGGCTGCGGAAATAACGGCATTACCAAATCCAGTTACTGGCACTGATGAGCCTGCCCCAGCAAATTGACCCATTCTTTTATATAGACCAAGCCCTGTTAACAACATGGCAAAGAACACCATGGTAGCTACGGTTGGATTACCAGCTGTCGCTTCTGTAAAATTGAAGAAAATAATATAAAAAAGGGACACAGCTTGGCCAATTGTACAAATAAGACCGCCGACAAAAAACGCCTTTGCTATATTCTTTATATATGGAGGTTTTGGTGTCACATTTTGCTCCAACTGCTGATATTGCTCTTTTTCCATTTATGTCTTCTCCTTTGCAAGCTCTTTAAGTTCTTTAATTTTATCGCTCAATTTATTATCTTCAATCTGATCCTTTTTTATTTTATTGGCTTCATAAAAAATTTTATAATCAGCTGAGACAAAAACATCTTTATTTGGATATTTCTCATCAAATTTTTTCTGCAACTTTTTCTCTAACTTAGTCTTTTTCCACTTTTCCCATGGTTTAATTTGTACTGCAACAAGCATACTATCGTCATAATGGATAACGGTTGAACGCTCCACATAGTCCTCTTCTTTTATAAGGGCCTCGACTTCACTTCCATTTTGGGATGGACCGTAGACGATAAATTTTTCTTTTTCAGCACAACCATTTAACAGCAAAACGACTAAGAGAGGTAACGTCATTCCAAGTAGCCTCAAATTTTACCCTCCTTTTCTTTAAAGTTTCTCCACACATAAAAAAACTATTCATAGATACAATAGCCCGAGTCCAAATTTGAAAAGCACATATTGTAGAAGTAGTAACAAGGAAAGGAGGTGACAATATGGGTTGTGGTAAGCCAACAAATCCTATTGGACCAATCCATTCAGCAGGCTGCGTTTGTGACGTAGTGCGCGCTATTTTAGATATTCAAAATCAAGCGGTGCGAGATGAGTGTTCTCCATGTACAGCTAACTGTTTCTTAGAACCACTAGGCGGGATTGTTAGTCCTGCTCGCTCTCAAGCAGATACACGTGTATTTATGTTAATTACAAAAGATGGTACTCCTTTCAAAGCATTCTTTAATTCCCCAACTGCAGATCCTTGTATTTGTACATCCGTATTCTTCCGCGTTGAAGATATGTTTGATGAGTGTTGTGCGACTTTACGTGTTTTAGAACCTCTATGTACATTCGATTCTAGCGAAAGTACAGTAGATTTATTAAGTCGTGACGGCTGTTGCGTAAATATGAAGAAGATCTGTAAAGTGGATGATTGGAACTCAACAGATAGCTGTATTACTGTAGACTTATCTTGCTTCTGCGCTGTACAATGTATCGCTGATGTTGACTTAGGGATTTGTGACTAATTTCTTTCACCTTTGACACACACACATAAAAAAAAGTGTACAGCATCCTCTGCTGTACACTTTTTTTATAATGATGGTAATTGTCTTCCTCGCCAAAGAACTTGTTTTATATCTTCAAAATAAATGATTTCCTGTGTTTTTAATTCTAATGAGGTAAGCATTAAAGAATCATTTTGTACATCTGAAGCAGAACCCGTTAATTTTCTACCATCTTTCAAACAAACTAAAAGCGGCTGATAGGCTCGCTGACGAAATGGCTTTTCTAAAAATTGAAGTTGTTTTAGTAAATGCGGATCCACTTCCACATCTTTTACAACTTCTTCTTCTTCTTCAACCGTTTCATCTACATAAGTATTGTCCTTGACGTATACTGATGTACTTTCATCTAAATCAAGTTCATGCAGCACCTTAGAAATATTTAAAAAATACGATGGTGATTTTATAAACAAGCGTGGTTCTTGACCCACAATACTCACTTCCCCTTTTTCCATACAATATGCGAAAGTGAGTAAATTGGTTCTTAGCCTATTTGACTTAAGAAAACTGTTGCTAAACCTAAATAAATTAAAATACTTGTAATATCATTTAAAGTTGTAATAAACGGGCCAGAGGCAACAGCTGGGTCAATTTTTAAACGGTGCATTAACAAAGGTATAAATGAACCAGCCAATGTCGCAACTAAAATCGAGCCACAAAGTGCAGCACCTACTAACATCCCGAGTACTAGTTCTTGTTTCCAAAAATAAACGATACCAATGACAATTAACCCGCAAACAATTCCTGACATTAAGCCTGTGCCCGCTTCTCGTAGCAGTAACTTTAATTTACTATGTTCTTCTACATCACCTGTAGCAATACCTCGAATAGCTACGGCCAAAGCTTGTGTTCCACTATTCCCCGATGTTCCTGAAATTAACGGAATAAAGACTGCCAATAAGGCAACCTTATCTAAAGTATCCTCAAATTGCCCCATTAAATTGGCTGTTAGCATACCTAAAAATAGTAGTACCACCAACCATGGCAAACGTTTTCTAGCAGCTTGGAGTGGTGTGACATCAAATTTATCCATATCGGAAATACCGGCTAGCTTAGAGTAATCCTCAGATGCCTCTTCATCAATAACGTCGATAATATCATCGACGGTAATAATCCCAAGTAATTCACCTTTATCATCAATAACAGGTGTCGCTAAGAAATTATAATCTTTCATTATGTGTGCGACTTCCTCTTGGTCATCTCCTACATGTACCATAACGACACGTTCATTCATAATTGAACGAATAAGTGTATCCTCTTCAGCAATAATTAAATCTCTTAAAGAAATAACACCCGTTAAACGGTGCTCTTCATCTACTACGAAAATATAATAAATGGTCTCAGCATCTGGTGCCTCTTTACGTAAAATGGCCATTGCTGAACGCACTGTAGAGTTTTCTGGAATAGCGACATATTCAGTTGTCATAATGGACCCAGCTGTATATTCATCATAGCTTAGTAGCTCATTAATTTCTTCAGCCGTTTCCTCATCCATCATTTCCAGATAGCTTTCACGTTGCTCCAGATCTAGTTCATTTAAAACATCGGCTGCATCATCTGCATACATATGAGAAAGCATTTCTGCCCCATAGGATGGTTCCATTTCAGCTAGATACGCTTTATACTCATCATCTTCAATATCGATTGCCTCAAAAATATCAGCCATTTCTGTCGGAGACAAGAACGAATAGATGATCTTCCTTATATCAGGTTCCACCTTTTCGTAAAACGTTGCCTGATCATATGGATGAAGTTCTAAAAACTCATCACGGAATGCTTCAATATTATGTGCTTCGAGCATACCTCGTAAATGTGCTTCGTCAAATTGCACATCATCCTTTTCATTTCTATCCTCTATCATGCTTGTCCCCTCCTTCCGAGCTATCCATCATTGTTACGGGCAATGCCGTAAATCTACCTTCTATATAATAGAGCGAATTAACCCCTTCTGCAAACCCTTTTTTGTTTATTTCCCTGAGGATTTACATGGCCTTCTATATAATGGTATTCCTTCCTATAAAAATCGTGATGTATTCTATTTTACTATACCCTATATTTGTACTGGCCAAATGAACAAGGTGTAAAGAACCCTTGATTTACTATCAAAAATGATAAGGAGATGCCCGTTGTGCGAACATCTCCTTATCATAATATTAAAAGGAAGATCCTTTAAGCAAATTTTGCATATCTTCATTTAGCATACTTGTGAACTGCAAATGTTCACTTGTTAAGGGATGTGTCATATTTAAGGATACACAATGAAGTGCCTGACGGTCCATATGAAGTCGACTTCCTCCATAAAGTTCATCACCAACAAGTGGGTGACCTAACGACGACATATGTACACGAATTTGATGTGTACGTCCTGTATGCAATTTAAGAGCTACATGTGTCATCGGTTCAGCCCCTAAATAAAAACGTTGGATGACGGTTACATCCGTATGAGCATATTGCCCATCCTCACGTACTTCTCGCTCAATAATGCTCGTTGCTTTACGCCCAATAGGTGCCACGATTGATTGGCTATCCTGGTCAACATGCCCGTGGACAATTGCCTCATATTGCCTTGAAATCTCGCCATTACGCTGAGCCAAGCCTGTCAAATGATGAATATGTGCATGCTTGGCAATACAGAGTAAACCTGAAGTATCTCGGTCAAGTCTCGTTACGATATGAGCAGTGGACGCTAATCCTTGCTGCTCAAAGTAGCCACAAACTAGATTGGCAATACTTTTGTTTGGGTGTTCACGTGAGGGAATGGTACTTTGATGAGCCGGTTTATTTAACACCAAGATTGTATCATCTTCATATACAATAGCCAAATCGCCATGCTCGATCATAAGCCCCTCACTCTTTTCCTCAGGAGGAAATGTCACTTCCACACAATCATCAACTTGAAGGGCATATCTCACATTCCGTTCGATCCCATTCACCGTTAATAACCCTCCATCGAACTTTATCGCTGTTAATGCTCGTTTTGATATACGCCATTCTTGTAGAGCTTCTCGTAATAATTGGCCTTCTTTCTTAGCCATAAAGCGCAATGTAAATCTTGAATCCATCTTACTCATTTGCAACAAAAGATTCATGCACACGTTCCCAAAATGGGAATGGACGGAAACGTGCGAAACGTACCCTTTCATTAGCCACGTTAAATACAATTGCCTTTACATCACCCTGTGTAATTTGTAAATGGTCCACAGTCATATTAAAGTTTTGTTCATTTACTGGACGTAAAACACAATGATGGTGGGCGGGTAAAATTAATGGAGAACCAACTGTCCTGAATACACGATTATTAATCGATGCAATTTCTGTAATTTGAAGTGCTGCTAAAGTTGGATGGATGATTGCTCCTCCAAGCGCTTTATTGTAGGCTGTACTTCCAGAAGGTGTTGACACACAAAGACCATCTCCTCTGAAACGCTCGAATTGGTTGCCATTTAACTCAACGTCCATTACAAGTGTGACATCTGGCGATTTAATTGTTGCCTCGTTTAAAGCTAGATACGTATTTGATTCTGCATTATGATGCTCCACCTTCACTTCTAACAGCGGATATTCCACTACATTGAAATCCTTTTTAGCAATGGACAAAACTAACTTTTCTAATTCTGAAGGCTTCCAGTCTGCATAAAAACCTAGGTGTCCTGTATGGATGCCGACAAATGCCACTTGATCTAATAAATGAGAATATCGATGAAAGGCATGTAAAAGCGTCCCATCTCCACCTATAGAGACAACAATTTCTGGTGCTTCCTCATCATACGTTAAGCCAAAATCCTGTAAGTAGGTTTTAGCTAGCTCCATTAGCTCATTGGATTGTGCATCTCGACGTGATTGAATCGCAAATTTCATTGTGAGTCACGCTCCTTCTCCGATAGTAAATTAGGATTCGATGCTTCCTTGTATTCGCTGAAATACGCCTGTGCTTCTTGAATTTCACTACGAATAGATGACATTTCCTCATCTAAGCGAAATGCTGCCTCAGCCGCACTTTGCAAGCGATTTTTTATTTCCTCTGGGAACATGCCCTTATATTTATAATTTAAAGAGTGCTCAATAGATGCCCAAAAATTCATAGCGAGTGTTCGTATTTGGATTTCGGCTAACACTACCTTTTTTCCCTGGATCGTTTCAACAGGGTATTCAACAATCATATGGTAGGAGCGATAACCACTTGGCTTATTATGTGTAATATAATCGCGTTCTTCCACTACACGCATATCTTTTCGTTGACGAATAAGCTCCGTTACTGTAGCAATATCATCCACAAATTGACACATAATTCGAAGACCGGCAATATCACCGAGTTCATCACCAAGTTGTTTAGATGGCTCAAAAGCTAACCCTTTTTCCAATGTTTTATCATATATACTTGCTAAGGGCTTTACACGACCTGTTACAAATTCGATAGGTGAATTGGCATTAACAATACCGAATTGCGAACGCATGCCCTTTAATTTTACTTTTAGTTCATCTACTGCTTGTTTATAAGGACTTAAAAATATTTCCCATTGTCCCATCACAAAAACCTCCCGACATTCGGTATCGAACACCGTCTGTTCGTTTTGTCTTTCTATTCAGCGAGAATTGCCTTGAAGTGTTGTTCCACTGTTTGGACAAATTCTGCCCCGTAATTGTAATTTCCTTCAATATTATACACGAGCATTTCCAATTCATCGTAGAAATTTGTAAGCTCGATTGCTTCTTCACTTATTCGTAGTATTGGATCTTTCTTTTTTTGTAAAATATGTACAAGATTCTCCCAACTACTCGGTGGAAAACGCAAGTAATGATAGTCCTCGCCTGCATCCAGTAGATAAATAAATGCAAAATCATCTGAATCTGCAATAAGTTGTCCAGCAGGTTTTAACTGTAAATTTACTTCATTGTCGTTTAAACTAAAATGAAGTTGATCTTGTTCAAAATTCGATGTTTCTATTGTATAAATTTTACGCACGTGCGGTTCCCCTTTTCGTTGTACTCTTCCTCTTATTTTAGCACAGAGGGTAAATAGTTGCAGTGTGTAAATGTTAAATCAAGCGAAACAGCGAATGAAAAATAAAAAAATAAATAGGTGAATATAAATGACACAAGAAATTGAAATCGAGTTTAAAAATCTTCTAACTAAACATCAATACGAGCAACTATTACAAGATTTCCACATTCGAAATAATGCTATTCATCGTCAAACAAATCATTATTTCGACACACCTACTCATGCGATTCGCAAGCTACAAAGTGGACTGCGCATTAGGCAAATCGGTGAATATTATGAATGCACACTTAAAGAAAAAAATGCTGAGCATGCTCACCTTGAAACTACGGACCAATTAACAGCAGATCAAGCTCAGAAAATGCTGGAGGGCGAAGGCTTTTTTGCTCAAGAGGTTGCCAAAAAACTTGCCCTTCATGGCATTCCCTTAGACCAATTACGAGTGTTTGGCTCACTTACTACAGATCGTGTCGAAATTCCATATAAAGAGGGGCTTCTTGTTTTTGACCATTCTTACTATTTGCAGTGCGACGATTATGAGGTAGAATATGAAGCAAAAGATGCCATAAAAGGAAAAGCAATCTTCGACGAATTTTTACAACAATATGGTATTCCAAAGCAGGAAACTGATAAGAAAATCGCCCGCTTTATGAAGGCTTTACAGCAGCAAAATTCATAATAGTATAAAAAGAAAGGTGACTAACTTCTTGGATATTCAATCACTACGATCTTTAATGGAGATTCAAGCATTACAAACACTTGGATCAACAGATGGTTCATCCACAAACGCTTTGACAGACAATCAATCTATTTTCTCTGACATGATGAATGAATTATTAGGGGACGCTTCAACTGCCGGCAATGCCAAGCTTTCTAGCTTACTAGGCTTAGGCACAGCAAACGCTGATATCTTCAATCAATTAGCTAATACTTCAGAAGGCACGCTTGAATCATTGTTATACAAAGGTTCTAATGCTGTGTACATTCCTGAATCCGTTAAGGAGGCATTAGCAAGCTCTTATGGGCATACGAAACTCGATTCCTATGTTTCAGATAATGTTATTGGCTCAACAGCGTATGCAAACTCTTTGGCAGGAGCAGATCAATATGCTGCTATTATCGAAAAGGCCTCAGCAACCTATGGTGTACCTGAGAAGCTTATTGCAGCCGTTATAAAACAGGAATCTAATTTTAATCCATCTGTAGTTAGTCATGCAGGAGCCCAGGGCTTGATGCAATTAATGCCTCAAACAGCACAGTATCTAGGAGTTACCAATGCTTTTGATCCAGAACAAAATATTATGGCAGGGGCAAAATATTTGCGCCAAATGCTAGATAAGTTTAATAATGATCCTACACTAGCATTAGCAGCCTATAATGCTGGCGCTTCTCGTGTCACAAAATATGGAGGCATCCCTCCTTTCAAAGAAACACAGAATTATGTCAAAAAAGTAATGAATTACTTCACCGTGTAATCGCATTTTTCTTACTATCTATCTATTTTCCAGCAAATTTCACCCTCTGTGGTGAAATTTGTGCTTTTATAGCGAACAACAATTCGAAAGAGCTCTTTATTTGTGAAAACGAAAAGACGTTGATAGAATGAAGGTAGTCACAAGAAATTCACATTTTAATGACGGAGTATATAAATGGTACTTTACGATATAAAGAATTAAAGGAGCATATAACTTATGAGTCGAAAATACACTGTTCCTTATGAGGAGCTGGGGGCTGAAAAACTGGCAGAGCTTATTCATGCATTCTATAAAAGAGTTGCTCAGCATCCTGATCTTATTCCAATCTTTCCAGAGGATTTAACAGAGACAGCCCGTAAGCAAATTCAATTTCAAACACAGTATTTAGGTGGACCAAATCTCTTTACTGAAGAACATGGACATCCAATGATGCGTGCACGCCATATGAATTTTCAGATTACACCAGATCGCGCACAAGCTTGGCTGGAATGTATGTCAGAAGCTATGGATGAAGTAGGTTTGGAAGGGAAGTTCCGTGAAACTTATTATCAACGTTTAGTATTAACAGCTCATCACATGGTTAATACGCCTAATGACGATGAGGGGGAATTGTTACGTGAATAATATTCAAATGCTACAAGAACCAACGCCAACGATTTCTACTGCCAATAAGCCTATTGAATTGTATATTTTCGTAGATCCACTTTGTCCTGAAGCTTTTAGTATGCAAGCTGTGCTTCGTAAATTACAGCTTGAATACAACCATTACTTCACGTGGCGTTTTGTTTTAAGCACTGAGCTTACTTCTTTAAACTGCTTAAGTAAGCGTGTAAAGGGTTGTATATCAGGCATAGAGCTAGATATTAATCACCCTGTATTACCTTCTATCGCTATTAAAGCGGCCGAATTACAGGGCAAACGCGCAGGTGCACGATATTTATCGAAATTACAAGAATATGTATTACTAAGCCATCAAGATGTAAACTCCTATGCTACGCTTTTAAAGATCGCAGAGGATATTCAACTAGATATGAATGAATTTACCGTTGACTTCGGCTCAAAGGAAGCAGCACGAGCTTTCCAATGTGATTTATACATTAAACGTGAAATGGAAGTTGACGAAGTCCCAAGTATCGTATTTTTCAATGAATGTATAGAAGATGAGGGACTAAAGGTTAGTGGTAGCTATGCCTATGAAGTTTATGAACATATTTTAGAAGAAATGCTCAATGAGCAGCTTGTACGTCAGCCTTTACCATCAATAGAGGACTTATTTTCAAAATTCCATACACTTTCTACAAATGAAATAGCATTTATCTATTCATTAACAGAACAAGCAGCTGAACGTGAACTAAAGAAACGTATGCTGCAACAAAAGATTGAACGAATCCAGACAACTCACGCTACATTATGGCGTCTTAAATAATACACGTTAAGGACTTAGCTAATAATCATTAGTTGAGTCCTTATTTTATTACTTAAAAACAAAGAAACGCCTCTATCCTCGACCGATAGAGACGCTTCTTTTTCACAAAGGGGATGGGAGAAATGTTCACGTTCAAACAAAGGGGTGTATGTTTGTTTTGTGATTTATTTCACAAGAATTACTCTATCATGGAATAATATATTTAGCAATGAATCCAATACTAGATTCACAAATTTGTCAAATAGAAAGCGATTTCAAACAGTATTTTTCCAAGATGCACTCTTTTAAAGTATTTATAAATCAAAAAAAATCATTATTCTTTCCATTCAATTAAAGCTGTCTATGAAAAAAAACAGGCTATAGGAATATTCCTATAGCCCAATAAATTAGTTATTCAACAATAATTTTTCTAACTCAATTAAACGCTCTTCAAATACTTTACAAGCATCCTCTATTGGCTTCGCGACGTTCATATCAACACCTGCTGCCTTTAATACTTCAATTGGGAAATCCGAGCAACCTGCTTTTAAGAAGTTATTAATATAACGTTCTACAGCCGGTTCTCCCTCCTCTAAAATCTGTTTACTCAATGCTGTAGCTGCCGATTTACCTGTCGCATATTGATAAACATAGTAATTATAATAGAAGTGCGGAATACGTGCCCACTCTAAACCAATTTCCTCATCCACAGCCATATCATCACCGAAGTATTTTTTATTAAGTTCATAATACACTTCAGTCAATCGATCAGCTGTCAAAGACTCACCATTCTTATCCATTTGATGAATTAGGTGTTCGAATTCAGCAAACATTGTTTGTCTGAAAACTGTACTTCTGAAACCGTCTAACCAATGATTTAGCAAGTAGATTTTTTGTTGAGGGTCATCAATAGTTTTTAGTAAATAGTCATTTAATAGTTCTTCATTACATGTCGAAGCAACCTCAGCGACAAAAATAGAGTAATCCCCATAAACAAATGGCTGATTATTTCTTGAATAATAACTATGAACACTATGACCAAATTCATGTGCCAACGTAAAGAGATTATTCACATTATCTTGCCAATTCATTAGAATATAAGGATTTGTTCCATAAGCACCAGATGAGTATGCACCACTTCGTTTCCCTTTATTCTCTAAAACATCTACCCAACGGTTATCTAGTCCGTTTTGAACGATGTTTTGATATTCCTCACCTAATGGCGCTAAAGCCTTCACTAAAATATCTTTAGCTTCGTCGTAAGTAACCTTCATTTCCACCTCTTTTACAAGAGGTGCAAATAAATCCCACATATGCAATTCATCCACACCTAAAAGCTTCTTACGTAACGAAATATAGCGCTGCATCGCAGGTAAATACTTATGAATCGTTTCTACTAGTTGATCGTAAACATTTTCAGGAATGAAATTATTAGACATTGCTGCCTCACGTGCAGAGTCATAATGACGAATACGAGCACTCACATTATGTTTCTTCACATTCCCTGTTAGCGTTGACGAGAACGTATTTTTAAACTTGCCATATGTTGCGTACATGGCTTTAAAAGCACCTTCACGAACTGAGCGATCTTTGCTCTCTAAAAACTTGATATAGTTACCATGCGTAAGTTGTACTTCTTCCCCATCTTCATTTTTCACATAAGGGAATTCCAAATCTGCATTATTTAACATGCTGAATGTATTAGAGGCAGTGCCAGTTACCTCAGACATTTGAGCGAGTAATGCTTCCTGTTCTGCTGGTAAGACATGTGGGCGTGCCATTGTTATTTCCTTTAATGATTGCTTGTACAATTGTAGGTCTTGATTTTCAGCTAAATAGCTTTCGATTGTTTCTTCATTTAATGCCAAAATTTCTGGCGTTAAAAATGATAGACCAGCAGAAATACTCGTTGCCAATGTTTGAATACGGCTATTCATATCCTGATAAAAACTATTTGTCGTATCCTGATCATAGCGCATATGAGCATATGTGTAGAGCTTCATTGCACGTTCATAAATATGATCGTGATACTGTAAAGCTGCTAATAACGCTTGTGCTCCATTGTTTAAAGTACCTGCAAAAGTAGATGCTTTTTTAGCAAGCTCTGCAACTTCCTTGAACTCACCTTCCCAAAGTGCATCGGATGCAAAAATATCCTCTAATCGCCATGTTAATTCTTCAGGTACTTCATTTCGTACCAAAATTTGATTACTCTTACTAGCCATGTGCATGCCAGCCCCCTTTATATGTGCTTTTTTCCCTATACTCTCATATTTTCTCAGTATATTGCGTCAATTGCAAATAATTGTGCGTACACGATCTCACAAATATCCTGTCGTTTCTGATCTTGTTCTATTTTATTCAATATGAGGCTATATTGCTGAACAGCTTTTACTGCCTGTCCGGTATATTCTAAATGAGACTGCATGAGAAAATCTTGAATATGGTGTTTTTTTAATTCATATGGCTCTAAACCTAACTGTTGACTAAAATGCAACAGCATCGTTTGCCATTCACTTGCAAATAGTGAAATTGCCGTCCCATCTTTTACCGGAATACCGATATAAGTGGGCATTGCCGGAATAGAAAAATTCAACTCATAACAACTTCGTAAAAATGTATCCTGCACGCCTTGTTTACTATGGAGGAGGCGCCTATTTGCAAATTGCTGGCAAGCATGTTTATAGAGCTGCCAATACTGTTGAAATTCTTCTAAGGAAATGCAAGTTGGTAAATAAAATGGAAAGCGTTGCTTATCTATGGGGATTTTTTGGACTTTCCCTATAAAAGTATGCCCATGCACATGAAGGAGATTCGTCCAATATTCAAAATGGGCTGTTTTAGCATTATAGGTCATTAAATAAGGAAGGCCTGTTGAAGTGGTCATGAATGACTTTTGTAGTAATGGAGAAATGCTTATTTTTCGAATTCCATTGATTGCTTCGTATCTCTGAGGCGTTAAAAAGAGCCAAATGGCTTGAATGTTATTTTTTTCATAGCCTGTTGTCCGTTCCTGCCATTTATGATGAGTAAGTGGGCTACATTGAAATTCCAGTGCGACGTTGTTAGTTTCTAAAGCAACAAGTAAATCTGGACGCTGAGAAAGCTCTGTTAAATAGGGCTCCAACTTCACTTGATGTCCAAGCTTTTGTAGCCATTCAAACAATTGAATTTTACCTTGTAAATGAAGTTTGGATTCACCTTCAGCAAATAGTTTCGGACATTGACTTTGCGTATGATGTGCAAAATGAGGGATATTATAGGAACCAATTTTTAAATGAACTGGTTCTAGACATTGAGGACAAAAAAATGTCATCTGGCGCCTATATGTCTGCAATGCTTTTCTCGTATATTGATATGCGTGAAAAAGCTGCTGTAAATTATTATAGGCAATTAGCATATAATCAGCTCCTTTTGGCCAACTATAGTAAACATTATTAGCTATCACAAATTAAAAGCTGTTTTTTCTTGAAATTTATAAAATGCCACACTACTGAGCTTTTCGTATAAAAAAACTGTAGTGAATCTCGATAAATTTACCGAGTTCACTACAGTCTAGAAAATCAAGTAAACATATGCTTATGCAAAGTATTTTCGAACTGTCTCAAAGCAATTAAATTCCATTATTTTTTCGCCGTATTCTTCTAAACGATGAATCGTAAAATTAGATGGCGTTAAAAATTCTTTGATGACCGCATTTCGATCGTGACGATTTAACTCTTCATCTGCATTTCCGAAATCAACCACTAGATAGTACCAATTTTCATATTTAAATAATGAGGAATCCACTAATTCGTCCATCATTCGTTTTGCAACAGGGATTAACTCATCAATATCTTTAAATTTATATACATAAATGTCTGTATCCATAAATAATTCTGATTCATCCATGTCACCAAATTGAGTTAGTTGGCTAAGAAGATCGTCCCCAACTTCATCGAATGGTGCAAACATCTCTTTGTGTTCATCAAAATTCGAATGACCATCTAATGTTTCACCGTCTTTTAAGATATGTGCACGTGTGACAATGATTTCTAAGCCTACTTCAGATGCATTGATATGAATCCAAATCGGACCTTCTACATCAAAATAATCCTCCGTATTTACTTCATCAATCATATCCCAAAAAAGCTGTTCACCCTTCGCTCGATTGTACCAGATTTCTTCACGACTATAGCCGCGATCCTCTATATCATTGTACGTAATAAAGAGCTTAAGTGTATTTTCATTTACACGTTCGATGTCCACTAGACCTCATCTCCCTTCACTGTCATATGTCGAAAAACAGTTTTGTTTCATTAGTATGCTTTTATTCTTTGTTTTTAACCTTCATACTGCATTTGTTTTTCAACCTTTGACCACACCAGTAAAACCACACGAGGAACTGCAAACATTAAATTTTTTTATTTACAGTTGTCTCTAACACTATTGTATGCTGTTCTGTCATAAAATGAAAAGGATATACACCATTTCACAGAAGATATTTGAATTATTGAAATTGTAGTAAACTATTTAACTTAAATCAAGTTTAACATACTTTAACGGAAATATATGACTTTGCCCTATTAATTATTATACTTTATATAGAAGGTTTTACATAAGTAAAACATAAAAAAATAGATGTCACAATATGCATCTCACATCTGTAACATCTACTACTTATTTTATTCAGAATAGATAAAATTAATTCACCATTCTTTGTGCTTCTTGCAATTGATATGCTCGAACTTTTCGAGGTAAGAAACGACGAATTTCATCTTCGTTATAGCCAACTTGTAGACGTTTTTCATCTAGAATGATTGGTCGGCGTAATAAACCAGGATATTCCTGAATTAATTCATATAAACGTTGTAAAGGTAAACTTTCCACATCTACATTTAATTTTTGGAATATTTTAGAACGCGTAGAAATAATTTCATCTGTGCCATCTTCCGTCATACGTAAGATTTTTTTAATTTCACTAATACTTAGTGGTTCAGAAAATATATTACGCTCTGTATAGGGAATTTCGTGCTCCTCTAGCCATGCTTTCGCTTTACGGCAAGAGGTACAACTTGGTGATGTAAATAGAGTTACGATCATTCGTTCTGACACATCCTTTCATTTTGTAATCATATCTATAAACCAGTGTGTTAAATTAGAATTAATGTAATGTAAAATATACAGTACCATTATACAGCACTCAGCTGTTTTTGAATATAGTTCCAATAAAAAAAAGAATGGGCGTCTTGCTAAATTTTCTGTCTTTTTATATACCTTTTAATGTATATACTTTTTTCACAACATTCCGAACTACTACTACTATTCCCACTTTAAGTGTATTTTAAACATCTTTTTACGTCGCTCTGCTGTTCTCATTTATCTAAAATAAACGAGAAAATTGTCAATTCGACGTGTACACCACAAGTTAATTTTAATAAAAAAGTTTCTTTTTATAACAAATTTACACAACAAAAAAAGCATATAATTTTTTCTCTAAAAAAAACACCGCCAAAAGTCTGACTTTACACAATGAAATCTTTATAATATAATTCAATGCAATAAAATCAATTTCATGTTAAATTGAGAAAAACGCTGACGAAGAGTAGTACATATGTTAATGACACGTTTAGAGAGTCTGTGGTTGGTGAAAACAGATCGTGAGGCATATGGAATGGACTTCCGAGTTAGCTTTGTGAACGTTTCATGAATAGAAACTACTAGCAAGGCTCGTCCCTTCACGTTACGAAGCTGAGTGGCCGTTAAGGCAAGCTGGGTGGTACCGCGGATTCAAACATCATTCGTCCCTTCATTAGAAAAAGTCTAATGAGGACGCGTGATGTTTTTTATTTGAATTCGAGGAGGAAAATTTTATGACAACCATCTTTTCTGGAGTACAGCCTACAGGAATTGTAACTTTAGGGAACTACTTAGGAGCCTTCAAGCAATTCCCTGCCCTTCAAGATGAAGGAGATGCAATCTATTGCATCGTCGATCAACACGCTATTACAGTCGCTCAAGATCCAAAGGAATTACGAGAAAGTATTCGTAAGCTTGCTGCTACTTATATTGCCACTGGCATCGATCCTAAAAAATCTACATTATTTATTCAATCAGAGGTGCCAGCACATGCTCAGGCAGGATGGATGTTACAATGCGTTGCATCTATCGGTGAACTTGAACGTATGACACAATTTAAAGATAAATCTCATGGTAAAGAGAGTGTCTCTGCGGCTCTTTTAACATACCCACCATTGATGGCTGCAGACATTCTACTTTACAACACAAATATTGTCCCAGTGGGTGATGATCAGAAACAACATATCGAGTTAACACGTGATCTAGCAGAACGCTTTAATAAACGTTATGGTGACGTTTTAACAATCCCAGAGATTCAATTACCAAAAGCTGGTGCTCGCATTAAATCTCTACAAGAGCCAACAAAAAAAATGAGTAAATCTGATCCCAATACAAAGGCGACAATCAGATTGCTAGACACAGCAAAAGATATTGAGAAAAAAATTAAATCAGCTGTAACTGATTCTGATGGTATCGTAGCATTTGATGTAGAAAATAAACCAGGTGTTTCAAATTTATTGACGATTGAATCGGCTATTTCAGGTATTTCTATTGATGATCTAGTTAAAAAATATGAAGGCATTGGTTATGGTGGCTTCAAGCAAGGTGTAGCTACTGCTGTAATCGCTCACCTAACGCCAATTCAAGAAAAATTCTATCATTTAGTAGAATCCTCTGAATTAGACGTCATCCTTGATGAAGGTGCTGAAAAAGCAAATGCAATTGCCAGTGCCACATTAAAACGTATGGAAGAGGCGATGGGCCTTGGTCGTGCACGCCGTTAATCAATTATAGCTTATCTGACGTTCGATCAAAGCCTATATCAAGAACGACAGCACATATGATGATACAAGCACCAACCGCCATATAAAATTCCGTAGTTTGAAAAATAAATTTGAACACAACTTTCCAAGAATACCCTAGCGTACGGTAATTTAAATACAATATAAGATTCCCTATTGAGAGGATCATGAGACCATAGCTTACTAAAAATAAAAAGAGTCGGAACAATGTAACGGCATCCTTTCTATTTCTTCTTACTTATCATTTATTCACAAAACTATAAAAAAAGACGTCAGCCAATTAAATTTGGCTGACGTTTTTTGAGTTTAGATGTACTATTTATGCTTCATATTTTTTAAATAGAAGACTTGCATTATGACCACCAAAACCAAGAGAATTACTCATTGCATATTGAATGTTTGCTTCTCTCGCTTCATTTGGAACATAATCTAAATCACAATCAGGATCTGGATCTGTTAAATTAATCGTTGGTGGTAATATACCTTCTTTAAGTGCAAGAGCGGTAAAAATAGCTTCTACGCCCCCTGCTGCCCCTAATAAGTGTCCTGTCATAGACTTTGTAGAACTCATAGCTAGGTTATAAGCATGGTCACCGAAAGCAGTTTTAACTGCTTGTGTTTCAAATAAGTCATTATATGGCGTACTAGTGCCGTGTGCATTAATATAATCAACTTGAGATGCCTCTACACCAGCATCTGTCAATGCTTGCATCATTGCACGTGCCGCACCTTCACCCTCTGGAGCTGGAGCAGTAATATGATGAGCATCTCCTGTTGCACCGTAACCTAATACTTCCGCATAGATTTTAGCACCACGAGCTTTTGCATGTTCGTATTCTTCTAAGATGACAATACCTGCACCCTCACCAATAATAAATCCATCACGATTTTTATCAAATGGACGGCATGCTTCTTGTGGATTTTGATTTAAAGATAATGCAGTATTGGCACAGAAACCTGCGACAGCCATCGTTACGATTGGTGATTCCGCACCACCTGAAATCATAACATCTGCATCCCCACGTTCAATAACTTTAAAAGCATCTCCAATTGAGTTTGTTCCAGAAGCACATGCCGTTACTGAGCAAGAGTTAATTCCCTTTGCACCTAAATGAATCGACACTTGACCTGAAGCCATATCTGGAATCATCATTGGAATGAAGAATGGGCTAACTCGTCTTGCCCCACGCTCTTGGAATGTTAAAAACTGTTGCTCATAGGTTTCCATTCCACCAATACCCGAACCAATCCAAACACCCGCACGTGGAGCTAACTCCTCATCAATTGTTAGCTGTGCATCTTCCATAGCCATGATTGAAGCAGCTAATGCATAATGTGTAAAGCGGTCCATCTTTCGAGCTTCTTTACGATCAATATATTTTTCAATATCAAAATCTTTCACTTCTGCTGCAATTTTGGCTGCAAAAAGCTCTTTATTCAAACGTGTTAGCTCACCAATGCCAGATTTACCAGCTTTAATGTTCGCCCATGTTTCTTCGATGCTATTTCCTAGTGGTGTAACTGCGCCAATTCCTGTAATTACTACTCGTCTTTTACTCATTGTCTTACTCCCCTCAAGCATTATTCCTACTTATTTTCCCCATCTCATGGCTACGGCACCCCATGTTAAGCCGCCACCAAAACCAACAAGGACTAATAAATCATCCTCTTTAATTTTACCTGCTTCAAGCTCATCTACCAAGGAAATACCAATCGATGCTGCAGAAGTATTCCCATATTTATGAATCGTTTTTGACATTTTTTCTGGTGGTAGCTCTAATCGCTCACGAGCAGATTCCATAATACGTATATTTGCCTGATGCGGCACTAAAAAATCTACGTCTTCTTTTGTTAATCCTGCTTTATCTAACACACTGACAGCCGATTCACCCATTTGGCGTACAGCAAATTTAAATACTTCACGACCATTCATGGCAATTGTGTCTTGTTTTGTTAAATAAAGATTTTTACCGCCTGTGCCATCTGCACCAAGCTCAAATGATAAAATACCTCTGCCTTCAGATACTGGCCCTACAACTGCTGCGCTCGCGCCATCACCGAATAATACTGCTGTATTTCGATCATTCCAATCAATGACTTTTGACAGCTTTTCAACACCTACTACTAAGACATATTTATAAGTGTTTGCCTCTACAAAATGTTTAGCTGTCACTAAACTATATATAAATCCTGCACATGCGGCTGCTTGATCCATCGCCGCAGCATTTACTGCTCCGAGTTGTTCCTGAACCATACATGCTACACTTGGGAAAGTTTGATCCTGTGTGACAGTTGCTACAAGTATTAACCCAATCTCCTCAGGCGTAATACCCGCTTTTGCAATAGCTTCTTTAGCAGCGGCTACTGCTAAATCTGAAGTTTCCTGATCATCTGCCGCAAAATGACGTTCTTCAATGCCTGTTCGCGTACGAATCCACTCATCCGAAGTATCCATTATTTTTTCTAAATCAAAATTTGTCACGACTTTCTCAGGAACGTATTTGCCTATTCCTAAAATACCAGCGTTCATATAGCAACCCCTCAGCTTTCTTACTATCAATTATTAGTAACTGGTCATAATTATAACGCATAGTAAAGGAATGACGCAAGACGATTTAAAATTATTGTATGTTAAACGCGTCGTTTCTTTGTTTTAGAAGGTAGGCTTAGGGTTATACTGCATATAGTGTAAAATCTATAGAGTTGCCTAATTCCCTTTTTCAGGTTTGCATACTTTGGCAAATTGAATGCCGCAAAAAATACATGAGAATTATAAAATGCAAAACCTTGTATTTGTTGTGACAAAATCGCCATGTTTCACATAAAAGATTCATTTTTTTTCGATTTATGTTATGATATGATAATGAATATGAGTAAAAACTTATGATGAAAAAAGTTCGGTTGAGGTGAAATTAATGCAATATATCGTAACGTTCGTATGGTCATTCCTACTAGTTTCAATGTTAAACTATGTAGTCAGCTCTGTACTTGGTGCACCATTTGATTTTAAGACAGGGGCAATCGTTTCAGTTGTATTCTCCATCTTAATTTTTATTATTGGAGCAATCCTTCCAAACGATCCTACACCAGAGGCTGCAGACCATCATTAATTCAGCTAGAAAAAACCTGTTCCGCATTATGCGAAACAGGTTTTTTCTGTTATTTTTCCACTATACAATGGCCATCATTCATTTTTACATGCAATGTTTCTCCAGGCAATACCTCGCCCCGTAGCAGTTCCTTTGCCACAGCCGTTTCGATATGTCGTTGTACGAAGCGTTTTAGTGGTCTTGCCCCAAATTGAGCATCTGCTCCTTGTAGCACAACCCAATCAATAACTTCTTGGTCGACAGCTAATGTAATTTCTTGTTCAGCCACACGGTTAATTAACTGCTCTACATACTTCCAAGCAATTGCTGTAAAGTGTTTATTTGATAAGGCATGGAAAAAGATAATATCATCCATACGGTTTAATAACTCTGGTTTGAAATGCTGTCTGAGAGCAGTCATAACCAAGTCTTCAACGGTTGGATCGTCATCTTTTGCCTCCATTAAATAACTAGAGCCGATATTCGACGTTAAAATCACTACGGTATTTGTAAAATTGACCATACGTCCTTGACTATCTGTAATGCGACCGTCATCTAAAATTTGCAATAAAATATTAGCCACATCTGGGTGTGCTTTTTCAATTTCATCTAATAACACTACAGAATAAGGATTGCGACGGACAGCTTCCGTTAATTGACCGCCTTCCTCATAGCCAATGTACCCTGGAGGAGCACCAACTAAGCGAGACACACTATGCTTTTCCATATATTCACTCATATCAATTCGAATAAAATGATCCTCTGAATCAAATAATTGAGCAGCTAGTGCCTTAGCAAGCTCTGTTTTCCCAACACCTGTCGGACCTAAGAATAAAAAGCTACCAATTGGACGCTGCGGATCTTTAATGCCTGCACGAGCACGCCATACAGCCTCTGTTACTAACTGAACAGCTGTATCTTGGCCAACTACGCGTTCATGTAATGTATCTTTTAAACGTAATAGTTTTTCTCGCTCGCCCTCCACTAATTTTGTCACAGGAATACCTGTCCAGCGAGAAACAATTGCTGCGATTTCTTCAGCTGTCACTTCTTCACGTAAAATACGGGACTCTGCGCCGCTTTCTAATTCTTTTTCGAGCACCTGAATGTCTTTTTCAAGTGTTGGAATTTTACCATGTCGTAATTCTGCAGCTTTATTTAAATCATACTTACTTTCCGCTTCATCTAAATCACGACGGTACTTATCTAATGTCTCTCGTTTTTTCTGAATATCATGTAGCTTTTCCTTCTCTGCCTCCCATTGTTGCCGCATTCCTTCAGAGGACTCTTTTAACTTTGCCAATTCCTCTCGTAATTGCTCCAGACGTTTTTTACTTGCTTCGTCCTTTTCCTTACGCAACGCTTGTTCTTCAATTTCTAGCTGCATAATACGACGAGTCACGGCATCAAGTTCCTGTGGCATTGAATCAATTTCTGTTCGAATCATGGCACATGCCTCATCAATTAAATCAATCGCCTTATCTGGTAAAAATCGCTCTGTAATATAACGATTGGATAGTTCTGCTGCGGCCACAATCGCGCGGTCATGAATACGTACTGCATGATGTAATTCAAAGCGTTCTTTTAAGCCTCTTAAAATAGACACAGTATCCTCAATAGAAGGCTCACGTACAAGAACTTGCTGGAACCGGCGTTCTAAGGCAGGATCTTTTTCAATATACATACGATATTCATCTAATGTAGTAGCACCGATACAATGTAATTCACCACGAGCTAGCATGGGCTTTAACATATTTCCTGCATCCATAGCGCCATCCGTTTTGCCTGCGCCTACAATTGTATGAATTTCATCTATAAATAAAATGATTTGACCTTCTGAATCTTTCACTTCTTTTAACACGCCTTTTAAACGCTCTTCAAATTGGCCACGGTAGCTTGCACCTGCAATTAAGGCACTCATATCCAGCTCGTATAGCACGCACTCTTTCAAGCCCTCTGGTACATCACCCTTCACAATACGTTGCGCTAAGCCTTCTACAATTGCTGTTTTACCAACTCCTGGCTCACCAATTAATACAGGATTATTTTTTGTTTTACGTGTTAAAATACGAATGACATTTCGAATTTCCTCATCGCGCCCAATGACAGGATCCATTTTGCCATTTTTAACTTCTTCTATTAAATTACGTCCAAATTGCTCTAATGGCTTTTGATTATCTGTTTGTTGAAATTGCATAGCTAGCACTCCTTTACTTTAATATTTCGCATAATTTTTATACCCATTCTGGTTCTTTTTAAAAGTTTGACCTTCTTTGACTAACTTTATTTTACATCACTCGACAGTTCTTCGCAAAGAAATAGCACTAAATTTTTACACTTATTTATGAAAATTTACGTTATAATAATAGTATGTTTCTATGTTTTAGTATCGAAAAATCCACTGTCCTTTTGTAATAATCGCCATTTATTACAAAAAGAAAGCGATGTGTTGGAGATATGGTTTCAATGGATAATATGTTTGAAAAAATTATGGACCTTTTTCAAAAGCATGGTGTTTTTATCAAAGTAAATAAAGGGAATAAAATTTTTCTAGAGGGTGAACGGTCAAAGGAAATATACTATATTAAGTCAGGTGTTATATCGATTAGTCAAGAAACCGAAGCTGGCAAGGAATTGACGATTCGTATATGTGGTCCTAATAGTATCATTGGAGAGGGTTCATTATTTTGTAACCTTGTCTATAACTCCATGACTGCAAAAGTTTTAGAATCTGCTACGCTATATGTTTTAAGTAGAAAATCATTAGAACATTTACTGGAAGAACAGCCTACAATCATGGTGGAATACATGAAGTGGCTACAGACAGAAAATTTAAAACATCAGAGTCGTTTGCGTGATTTAGTGTTAAATGGGAAAAAGGGTGCCTTGTTTTCAACACTCATTCGTCTATCTAATACGTATGGTAAACCTTTAGAGGATGGTTCCATTTTTATTGAGTTTCAACTAACAAATACGGAAATTGCCAATTTGTGTGCGACTAGTCGTGAAATGATTAATCGTATGTTGAATGATTTAAAAAAACATGATATTTTGACTTTTGACAAAGGTTTTATTACTATTCACGATTTACAATTTTTAAAAAATGAGATTGCCTGCGAAAATTGTCCTTTACAAGTATGCCGTATCGATTAATTCGTTACATGCTAAATCCCTGCTTATTTTTTATAAGCAGGGATTTTTAATAGCCACTATTAGCGTACACCCAATGCCATTTTTGCATAGCGTGACATTTTATCTTTTGACCAAGGTGGATTCCATACAATGTTTACATTTGTACTTTTCACTTCTGGTAGTTCATTTAATGCTGTATTCACTTGATCCACAATTACTGGGCCAAGTGGACACCCCATCGATGTTAGCGTCATTGTAACCGTCGCTACACCTTCATCATCTAATTCTACATCATATACTAAACCTAAGTTGACGATATCAATTCCAAGCTCAGGGTCAATTACGTTTTCTAATGCACCTAACATGCTATCTTTCATATCTTGATCCATTCTCATTTCTCCTTCCATCATAGTGTTAACCTTATCATAGCAGATGCATCATATTATGCCAAATGCTCTGCAAGCCAATCTGTTGCTGCTAACATTCCGTCACGTGGTACAGCATGTCCAGCCTTTTTATTCACCATGAATGTTAAATTTTCAGGGTTTGCTTGATAGTATTCCCGTAATGTTTCATAAAATTTATAGGTTTCATGGAAAGGTACAGTTTTATCTAATTCACCGTGCCAAAAGAAAATCGGGCGTCCTGCAAATTTTTCAGGAGTTAGACTGACATCATAGGTTGCGAGGACCTCATTAATCTTTTGCACATCTTCCTCTGTCATGGGCCAATTGACACCGCTTTTTGAAAATTGCTGCAATTGGTATTCACCCAATTTTATAAAACCAGGCGCACCCATACATACTGCAGCCGTTTGAATCCAATCATACAGCTTAAGACAGCCTGATGTCACAATACCACCCATGGACGTACCTGCTATGCCAATTTTATGATGAGCTATTAAATTTTTATTCTTTAATTCATTATATAATTGTTCCACTTCATGAATAGAATTTATAACAATGTCCCAAAATTTCAAGTTCATTTGCATCTCTGTGAGGCCTTCGCTACGGTCACCATGAAATTTTGCATCTGGTAATAGGACACGCACCCCCTTATGCACCAACTGATATGCATAGTGTAAGTTATGTTCTTTTGCACTCATAAAGCCATGTAAAAAGATCACTACTGGGGTATCTTCATTCATACTGTCTGTATGTATATGTAATAAAGGAATATTTCCCCACATTTCTTTTTCTACAAACATTCTTGTCACTCCCAACTCTTGTCTCATCTTTATGTTAGCAAACTTTTTTCACTGTGACAAAATTTTGACGAATGAAAGACAAAGAGATACTATTCAAACTATAGGAAAGGGGCAACAAGCTATGAAACCGCATTTAATCGTATTGGATTTAGATGGTACTTTATTAACAGACCAACAACAAATTTCCGCAAAAACAAAAAAATCATTATTGCAGGCTAAGGAACAAGGACACCAAGTAATGATTGCAACTGGCCGTCCATACCGTGCCAGTGATATTTATTATCATGAGCTTGGGCTTACAACACCAATAGTCAATTTTAATGGAGCCTATGTGCATCATCCTAAAAATGTCTCTTGGCAGCATATGCACACTCCCATTGATTTAAGTGTTGTCCATGATGTCGTTAATTCCATTAATAGTTACGAGTATGAAAATATCATTGCAGAGGTGAAGGATGATATTTATGTACACACAGAGGATGATCGCATCTTAAATATTTTTAATATGGGTAATCCAAAAATTACACTTGGGGATTTATATACACATCTCTTAGATAATCCTACAAGTTTACTGATACAGGCAAATGAAGCCAATTCTGTCATTATTCGCGACCACTTACAGGCAGTGCACGCTGAAGTTATTGAACACCGTCGTTGGGGCGCACCTCTTCATATTATAGAGATTGTTCGACGTGGCTTAAATAAAGCAGTAGGCATTGCACACGTAGCAAAGGATTTAGGTATTCCACGTGAACGTATTATTGCCTTTGGTGATGAAGACAATGATTTAGAGATGATCGAATATGCTGGACTTGGCGTAGCGATGGGGAATGGTATATCAACCCTTAAAAATATTGCCAATGAAATAACTACTACAAATAATGATGACGGGATTGCAAAAATACTCATCGAACGCTTGAAATTATCATAGTTACGTAGTAAGTTCAAGTTACCATACCATTTTTACCAGTTTAACTTTATTCAGTGGTACCCCTTCTGGTTGATTTAAGTGAGTACCGACTGAATAAAGCTAAAAAGGCTTTAAAAAGTAAGTTGAAATTAGGGGGACAAGAGAATGAAGATTTTTACGGATAGTGGATGTGATCTACCAAAGTCTTACTATGAAGAAAATGATGTCGTGCTACTCCCTTTACGAGTGCAATTGAACAACAAAGAATATGATGATGTCATTTCCATTGATTCCAAAGAGGTTTATGATGGAATCCGTCAAGGTGCCCAACCCAAAACATCTCAAGTGTCGCCAGAGCTTTTTTTGAAGCACTTTGAAGATTTAGCTAAGAATGAAGAAGAAGGTATCTATATTGCCTTTTCATCAGAGTTATCCGGCACATATAGTACTGCTCAAATGATACGTAATCAAGTATTAGAACAATATCCTTCATTGAAATTAGTCATTATCGACTCTAAATGTGCATCACTAGGACATGGTCTTGTTGTGGAAGAGGCTGTTCGTCTTAGAAATTTAGGTACCTCATTTGAAGATGTAGCGTCTAGAATTAGCGCTTTCGCTCCTCAAATAGAGCATTTATTTACAGTTGAAGATTTGGACTACCTTGCTAAAGGTGGCCGTGTCTCAAAAGCTAGTGCCTTTTTAGGTGGCCTTCTAAGCATTAAGCCTATTTTAAATGTAGAAGATGGCAAACTTGTACCGATAGAAAAATCACGTGGTCGTAAAAAGGCCCTTAATCGTATGCTGGATTTAATGCAGGAGCGTGGAGGTAACTTTACGAATAAAATTGTTGGTATTAGTCATAGTGATGATATGGCCTTTGCCAATGAAGCAAAAGCATCCATTCAGGAGCGTTTTTCTCCACAGGCTGTTCAAATTACGATGATTGGCTCAGCCATCGGTTCACATGTGGGTCCAGGCACTATCGCGATTTTCTTCACGAATAAGAGCTATGAAGGCTAAACTATGGTAGCTTGGAATTGCCGAGCTATTGGAGTATTACTAAATGAAAACAAAAATAGCATGTTAGGATAACTCCTAGCATGCTATTTTTTGTGTAGATATTAAGAAGCGTCTTGTTCTTGACGACGAACTTTTCCTCGTTTAATGATGATTACAACAAAGCCAATAAAAATGACCCAAACTAAACCAAGGGCAACCATATACGGCATGTTTAGCCCCTCATCATTGCGAACCTGATATATCTCTACCATTTCTCTGTCTAAAATGACTGGATACACTTGCTTTTCGTTTATACGAACTTTTTCCTCATGTAAAATCCCGTTTAGCATTTTCCCTTCACCCAGTTGTTCAGGTGTTAAATCCACGCGCTGGGTTTTGCTCGTATTATTGACCATAATTACCCATTGCTCTTCATCCGAAGTACGTGTAAAGACAAGTAAACCATTTTCATTTGTAATGACGTTAAAATCACCATTACGTAAAGTGGCAGACTGATTTCGTAAGGATTGAACATTTTTAATATAGTCAATTAATTCTTCATCTGTTTTAAAGTTATAAAGTTGATGTGTATCAGGTTTAGCTTCCCCGTTCATGGCAATTTCTGTACCATATTGGACAACTGGAGTCCCTGGCATCATAAATAAAGCACCCATAGCCATTTTTAAACGTGTAGGTGGGAACATGTTTTCATTCGCAGAATCGAAAGTAAAACGGTGGGTTTCTAAAGAATCCACCATAATTTGCGTCGGTTTTTCTCCTGCAAACGGCTCTGTTAATTTAGATGAGTCCATATCAACGTTCTTAAAGATATTGCGATAAATTTCTGCTGTCGCTGGTGAGAAGGTTGCATCAAAATCAGCATCGCTCGCTTCATTTGTTATGACATAAAGAGATGATTTTGTCTCTTTTAATGCCGCTATCATTTTATTAATAAAATCCGTATCAGCATCAGAAATATGAGTTAATCGAATTCCACCAATATCATATGTAGAAACAAAATCGATTGCTGCTTGAATAAGTGCTTCTTGCACATCTGTATTCGTTAAATCCCATTGTACTTGTGCATTATTCGTAGAAGCAATCCAGTCTGCTTTCGCAGCATCCTTTGCCCATTCATGATTAGGACTTACATCATTGAGTGGAAAATCCACCATTATAGACATATTTTTAGCTTTATAAGCCTCTACAACACTTTGGAATTCTTCTGCAGTTCCAAAATGGCGTTCAATCGTAGAATAGCTTGTGAGCATGGATCCATCATATTTCTCTGTAGAATAAATAGGTCCAATGGAAACAATCGTATAGCCCATTTCACCGATAAATTTTAATTTATCTTGTAAACCTGTAAAATCCCCTCCTGCAAATTTCGAAGGGTCTTGCGTATTTGTATCAAAATCGTTTGTGCCCGAGCCATTAAAGAAACGGTCAACGAGTAAATCATAGATGCTCTCTTCTGCAATCGATGTTGTCGCTTTTTCATCCGCATGCGCTACAGGTGTAGTACTTACGAATGTAGTAGCTAGTAAAAGTGATGCAGCTGTCGCACTTATCCACTTCTTGAATTTCACTGTTATTCCCTCTCTTTCAAACCAATCCATCGTCATTTTACCAAATATCACTGTCACGTCGCTATCTTTTCAAAAGATTTTACGAAAATGCGGAAGGAATTACGGCAAAAAGGTGTCCGTTCCCTTCCATTTCAGTATGATCGCTGTTTTTAATAAAATAAAAGCCGCGAAGCAAATACTTCACGACTTTCACCAAATATTATGCTAAGAAATTTTGACCCATTGGTAGCTTGAAGCCTAGGAACAATGTAATCAATAAGAATACTGCAAATAAAATCCAAAACATGCCAGTTGGTTTATTTTTCTTTTGGCGTACTAAAACCATTTCCATCATACCAATTACTAGAATACCGCCTATGAATTTAAAGCCGTAAAGCATGCCCATGTTGTAATTCATGCCTTCAATGAATAATGCCCCACCTGTAATAATAATTAGTACATAAAATAGACGCAATGTCATATGTAAGCCTTTTGATTGCTTGCCCATTAGCGCAGCGATTAAAAAGATAACAATAGCTACTACCCAAGTAGTAATATGCAAATGCGTTTGGCTAGTTAAAAAACCCATGTTTGTCCCACCTCATTCATTTTTCTATCAAACTCTATCCTACCATGCGATGGAAAGGGTTTCAAACATTACAATAGTGTTCACATAATTTACACCATTTGTGACTTAGAAACTCCCTAAAAAGCAACTTACACGATAAGTACTAAAAAAATCCGCGGAGTAAAGACTCACGCGGATTCCCTATTATTATTCAAAATGGTTGACTAAAGTACCGATGCCTTGAATAGATACTTTTACCGTATCTCCAGCCTTTAAGAATTGTGGCGGGTTCATGCCTTTTCCAACTCCAGCTGGTGTACCTGTTAAAATAACATCACCTGGCTCAAGTGTTACATGCTGAGATAGGATAGATACTAAAGTTTCCACTGAGAACATCATGTCCTTCGTCGAGCCATTTTGGCGCACTTCATCGTTTACCTTTGTGACTACTGTTAAGTCTTGAGGATTTGGAATTTCATCCTTTGTCACAAGATATGGTCCAAGCGGACAAGTGCCCTCCAAGCTTTTACCTAAGAAGAATTGTTTATGCTTCTCTTGTAAATCACGAGCTGTTATATCATTGGCAATTGTATAACCAAATACATAATCATATGCTAAGTTTTTCGGAATGTTTTTACCACGTTTTCCAATGACAATCGCAAGCTCCCCTTCATAATCCATTTTCGATGAAAGGTCCGCGTGAATGGAAAGTGTTTGTCCATCTGCCGAAATAGCCGTTGGCGATTTTGTAAATACCATTAATTCCGTTGGTGCTGCTTCTGCCCCCATTTCTTTGGCATGTTCATTATAATTTTTACCTATACACATAATATTTTTGGGTGTACGTGGAATGGGTGAAAGCCACTCGATTTCTGTAAATTCACGTTTAAAACTATTAGCACGATCTGATTTTTCAGCTGCTTCTACTAATTTACGAATCTGTTCAACGAAATCAAAGCCTAGTGCAATACCATCTACAATAGAACTTGAAAAAGAAGGGAGAACTTGAAGTTCATTTTGAATAGCGAGTACATCCCATACCGCTTCTTCTTTTTTTACTTTTGGTCCAAAGCTTACATGTCCACCTAATTTGAATGATAAAATTTTCATGATTGAAAGAGCTCCTTCTTTTTTCTACATGATACAACAATATGATAGAAATTGCCTCACTTTTGCGACAATAATTTTATAAGTTGTTATATCTTCATAGATTATGCATGTGAAGCGGAATATATTATCACATTTCTACTTTTTCCTTATACGTTAATTTACGCCATAAAGCCTCTAAAGGACCTTGCTTCCATTTTGTGAACCAAATTTCGGCGATGATCATTTGCACAACAATTATTCCAATGGCAATGAATACGCCTGTTTCTACACTTACCTTCCCATACCAGCCAAAGCCAAATTGATAGAATAAACACGTGCCGATAATGGATTGCATAATATACATCGTTAACGACATCCGTCCGATTTTACCAAAAGGACTAAGTAGCTTAGGTACAATTGGCAACAGGCAAAGTAGCACTATGACCGCGACATAACCCACTGAAAGGATAGGGCCACCTATGTATACCTTTAAATAATCCAATAAATACGTCCGTGTAAACATAATGGGTAAACTTTTGATCGTTATACCTATAATCAACCCCGTAATCGCAAGTGCTAGCCATAGCCATTTTAATTCTTTCGCTCGCTCTACTAATCGCCATTTTGATGCAGCAGCCCCTATTAACATATACGGTAAAATAGTAAACAATGCCGCAAACCACATTCCTATACCTGCTTGTGTCGATAAGTCTGTTAAGCGTTGCAGAAAAGCATCTAGCCAGTTTCCAGTACCATAAGCTGTAATCGCCTTCTCTACAGATACAATATCTAAATAGTCATCCACCTTCGTATTAAATTGCATAATCCCAATGACAAATAACATAAAAACTTGCATCAAACCGTTAATCATAACTGCACTAACCACTAACCAAATAGGGCTTAAACGTAGTAAAAGCACTAAAAATATTCCGCAAAATGCGTACATCATTAAAATATCGCCCCACCATATTAGCACGGCATGTATGAAGCCAAAGGCAAATAATACAGAAAGTCTACGTAATCCTAGCGTATAGAAATTTTGCTCCCGACTTTGTGCTTTTTGCCACTGCATGGCAAGCCCATATCCAAATAGCATCGCAAACAGTGGGTAAAAGCTACTTTGTACATAAATATCTAAATTTTTCTGCCATACGATATCGGATGGTGTTGTAAACCAAGTTGCTAAATCAATATGCGGCATTGGCAAATAAAAGGTATACATATTTACGAGCAAAATGCCTACTAAACTAATACCTCGTAAAATATCTAATGTTGCTAGTCGATCCTGCAACATTGTCGGTTTGAACTCCACAAAATAGCCTCCTCTTAAATAGCAGCTATGGTTGAAGCAGAGCAAGCAAAAAATTGCATCCTCCGCTTTTCCATAACAAAAACTTATGCCTGTACAGTTTGTTCATTATCGAATAAATACAGTACTTTATCGCTTACTTTAATTTGTAAAATCGACTCAATAGCCTCACTATAAACACGAAGCTGAACAGCGTAACGCCCCATTATTTCTTTTGTCAGAGCGGGCTCCTTTGCAAAATGAGGCAAAATACGGTCTGTCTTATAATCTAGTAAGACCCAGTTGCCATATTCATCCTCAAACAAACAGTCGATAATCCCTTGGACGATTTGAGCATCCCCATCTTCATCTACTCTACTAATAGTAAATGGCATTTCTCTACGAATCTGTCTTGCTTGCTTAAAGCGTTGCCCAATTTCGGTATGAAAGAAATGAAAAACTTTCGCTATAGGGACGACTTTTCCTTCTGCCTCTGTCAGTAGCTGTTTTGCTACTAAGTCTGCTACAAAGCCTTTTACAGCTTCAATATCATCAAAGCCAAACTGTGGAATATGCTGCATCACTGTATGGACAGCTGTTCCTATTTCGGCACCTGTTAGCTGTTGATCCTGTAAAAACGTTGGTCGTGGTGCAATTGAAGCTGACGTCTGCTTAGCTGGAGTCGCAAAATAATATTCTGGCTCCTCCTGACGCTGTAAATTTTCAATACGTTTAATTTCACTAACCGACGTTTTAGAACGTTTTCTTGTTGATTTTTGATACGTATACTGCGCTTGAAAGCGTGTCGTTATTTCGGATAAAAGCGCCTCGTCCTCTTGTGTTGTAAGGAGTTGATGTATTTCATCATCAAATGCCTGTATATCATATGAATAATGTTTCGTATCAACCGGCTGTATCCACCAATGGGATGGACTGTCCAATTCCTTATATGAAGTCGTAGCTTGAGAGGCAAAGTCACCATGCCTTGCCACGGCTGGGCCAACCCAGTCTAGATAGCTATTTGCTCTAGCCCGCAAATATTCTTGAAGCGGAGCATCACTTGGTATATTTTGCGCATCCTTCCAGTTGTCTCGCGTTTTCTCCCAATTTTTCACGGAACCCACTAAAATCAGACGCTCCTTAGCACGTGTCATGGCAACATATAAGACACGCATTTCCTCTGCACGCATTTCCAGCTCTTTCTTTTCTTTCAGCGCCAAAAACGGTAATGAAGTATAAGTAATACGATTTTCTGGGTCAATGGCCTTTACAGCTAGTCCAAAATCTTGGTCGAATAAATAAGGATTATGAAAATCCATTTTATTAAATGGACGTCCCATCCCTGCGACAAAGACTACAGGATACTCTAATCCTTTGGAGGAGTGAATGGTCACAAGGCGTACTACATCGTCCTTTTCACCAACTGATTTAGCCGCACCTAAATCATCTCCGCGTGTGCGCATCCGATCAATAAAGCGTAAAAAGCGGAAAAGACCTCGAAAGGCTGTTTGCTCATACATTAATGCACGATCATGTAAAATCCGTAAATTGGCCTGACGCTGCTTACCGTTGGGCATTGCGCCAACCATTTCATAATAATGTGTATCTAAATAAATTTTCCAAATTAAATCTGATAGTGACCCACGACGTGCTAAATCTCGCCAATTTTCAAAAGCTAGCATAAAGCGTTGAAGTTTTTCAAACGTAGTTGTCTGTATCTCATGTCCTTCACTTCGGATAAATTGTCGGAGCGCATCATAGAAAGGTACCTTTGAATCAGCTAAACGGATTTTAGCTAATTCATTTTCTGTTAAGCCAACAAACGGTGCACGCAGTACGGAAGCTAACGGGATGTCCTGATAAGGGTTATCTACTACCTTTAGGACATTTAACATAATCATGACTTCCAGTGCATCAAAATAGCCTTTGGACGACTCTGCATAGAGTGGAATACCTGCTAGCTTAAATTCCTCCACTAAATCTGTCGACCATGTCATAGAACGCATTAAAATAACAATATCACTATACTTTAACGGCCTTCCTGTCAGTGATTTCGTGTCATAAACAGTTGTTCCATCCTCCATCATTTGTCGAATACGATCAATAATAAAACGTGCTTCATATTGTGACTTTTTTAATTCCTCTAGCTCAGTCACTTCTTCCGTCTTATCCTCTTGCTCGTCCACTGCTTCCTCATCCTGTGGAGGGTGCATTACGACAAGCTCAACAGGTACTTCTTTTTCATCATAGGGCGCTGCGGGCTTTAATGACGCATTGTCATCATAAAGAATTTCGCCAACACGCTCACCCATAATTTGTGCAAAAATATAGTTCGTCGCGTTCAATACCTCTTTACGACTACGAAAGTTGGCATTTAAATCAATACGCATGCCCGTTACATCAGGCGTTTCCAAGAACTCACTATACTTCCTCATAAAGAGCTTAGGTTCAGCTAAGCGGAAACGATAAATACTTTGTTTGACGTCTCCCACCATAAACAGATTACCATCCTGTTCTTCCCCTGACTTGACAAGTTGTAAGATTGTTTCCTGTAGCATATTTGTATCCTGGTATTCATCCACAAGTACTTCTTTAAAATGTTTTTTCAAATCAAGGGCTACGGGAGATGGCTGTAACTCTCCATCGATTTCGACTGTTAAAATTTGCAGTGCATAATGCTCTAAATCTGAAAAATCAATAATACCCCGCTCTAATTTGGCAAGTCGGAATTGCTCACTAAAAATCGTCGTCAATTCCACTAATGTGCCAATGATTGGCGCCATTAAGCGTATTTCTTCTAGCAATCGTGCAGGGGTGCGAATAAAATAGGTTTCTTTCATTTTATTCATAATTTTTTTCGCAGCTTCCCGTTTTTTCTTTGCAAGCTCCTGTAGCTCCACGTCTACTAAAGCATCCTTGGATACTCGTTTTAATGTAGACCATTTAACGGTCGCAAAATAATCAAAGAGTTCCTGCCACGTACCTTCCTGACTTATTCGAATCCCTTCCTGAATCATAGCAAAATCAATTTCTGCCGTTTCAGCGTAGGGGGCAGGTCCATCGGGTTGGAGGGTAATTGCTCGCATTTCTGAAATGAGGACAAAGGCTTCCTCTAAGCTATGTCGAACAGTCAATTTAACATAGTGAGATAGCTCTAAATCATCAATCGTCACTTCCTCCGCTAATTCATAAGCTTTTGGTAAGCTCCTTAGCCATCTCTGTGGCTCTGCGTGTACACGGGAAGTATCGTAAAGCTTACTTATCAGTGTTTCAATCGCTTGATCATCTCGATCCGATGTAAAGCTATCCACAAGTCGATAAATAGCTTGTATCTGTGTCTCTTCTTCAGAATCATAGGCTCCTTCTAGAACATCCGCGACAATATCATCTCTTAATAAAGCTACCTCTGCTTCATTAGCAATACGAAATCCAGGATCGATGTCGAGCATATAAGCATATTGTTTAACAATTGCTAAACAAAAAGAATGCAATGTTGATATTTGAGCCTTATTAATAAGACTCAGTTGTCTTCTTAAATGATTAGAAGTTGGATTTTCTACTATAGCCTTTTCTAGAGCTTCTGACATTCGATGGCGCATTTCAGCTGCTGAAGCATTCGTAAAGGTCACCACCAGTAGCTCATCTACATTGATGGGATTGTCAGTAGCAATAACTTTTTCAATCATACGATTAATCAATACCGCTGTTTTCCCAGACCCCGCCGCAGCCGACACAAGTGTATCCTGCCCACTAGCGTAAATGGCCTTCCATTGATCGTCTGTCCAAGAGACATCCGCTGGCTTTATAGGAATTGTTTGGACCATGCTACTCTATCTCCTTCCGAATTTTATCAACAATTTCATTTGGTTTCGTTTGCATCAACTGACGATAGTTTTGTTTACCATCAGATGGATCAAATTGGCAAACCGCGGCAAATTGACAATAGTCACAGGCTGTTTTGGATTTTAATTTATACGGGCTGATAGCAGTATCGCCAGACAAAATCCCATTCCCTGCCTCCTGATGCTTACGGCGTACGAAATGCTGTAGTCTTTTCATATCATTCACAGGCACAATGCGTGATTGCGATTCAGAAGGTGTACCATCTTTTTTCATATAAACAGGGATAATTTTTGAGTGTCCACTACTTTCCTCTAACTGCTCGTCCATCGATAAAATGGACTCAGCATTCTCAGACAGCAGACCCTTCATTTTATATTGCTTTAACCGGTCCTCTTCTATTTCACTATCCGTCATATCCTTATCTAGTTTTAACATAGGATTATGGACATGGACATACAGTACCCCAGCTGGTTCCGTTTCCCCTGGAAGCCAATAGGAGCTATTTTCCATTGCCACATCTAAATAAGTAAGTACCTGTAAAGACAATCCATAATAAACCTCATTTAAATCTAAATCTCGGGCTGATGATTTATAATCAACAATCCGCAAATAAGAACGGTCATCTATCGTGGCACTATCGATACGATCAATACGACCTCGCATAAACATTTTTTTACCACTAGTCAAATCAATCTCAAGAGGTGGAAGCTGTTCATGTTGCCCTGGCCCAAACGATGCCTCTATCGCTATTGGCTTAAAGTGAGACACATTCGCATGCTGTGTCAATGCCATCATCGTGCGCTCCACAATTCGAATAAGCTTCCGCTGAATATAGCGATAACGGGCACTAGATAATAAAATTTGATGGGAGAAGACAGGAACAATTTGCTCTACTGCTTGACGTGCCAACTGTTTAATTTGCTGTTTTGTTAAACGAATCCAAGATAGCTGCAGTCGGTGAGTTTCCTCTGTTATCCACTTTAATGCCTCATGGAATAGATCACCCATTGCAAAGGTTTCTAATCGGTACTCCGCACGTTCCTCTAAACGTAGTCCATACGTTGTGAAATGAGAAAATGGACATCTAAAATATTTCTCTATTCGAGACACACTAGATGTGAGTTTTTTCCCATATAGCTCTTGAGTTATATAGGTTTCCAATGGCTGTGCTTCATTTTTATGAGTAATCGGATAATGTACTCGTTCAAAGATAAGTGCCCAGTAAGGGTCCTGCTGATAAAATTTTTGTAACGCCAGCCATTCAGGTGCCAGTTCACGGCTATGCTCTGCCTGACGTAGTTGTACCATTAAATGGGCTAAAGCTGTTCGTGGATGGCGTAAATACGGTAAAGCATTTCCATCTAATAATTCTATTGGATCCATTACAACCCGCTCCGCTTGAACCCCACTTAACAGACCAGCTGTTTGATTATTTCCAATGAATTTTTTTATATAAAGAGACGATAACAGTGCCTTTCCTTCTTCATCTGCTGTAGGATACGTCAAATAAAGCTTATCTGACGGTGTTGTGACAGCACGATAAAATAAGAAATTCTCCTGTAATAAACGGTTAGAGGAGGTTGGTGCAAGCTCATAACCAATTTGACTAAACCATTCACGCTCTGTATCTGACAATAAACCCTCATATTCCATTCGAGTTGGATATACACCATCATTCATTCCTAAAACGAAGGCCACTTTAATATTGGATAAACGAGCTAAATCAACCGTCGCTACCATAACCTCATCTAATGTTGGTGGTATGCGAGAAAATTCTAATGTATCAAAGCCTTCATCAAGAATTTTAGCCGCTTCCTCCACTGACATCTCCTGCTCGCCAAACATATAGACAAATTGATCCAATACATGGATCCATTCATTCCAGGCTTGCTCATGTTCACTCGCTGCGAGTGCATCCCCACGCTCAAGCTCACGATCCTTCATAGCTTGAAGCTTCTCATATACTTGTAATGACTCTACTAGCTCAAATAAAGCAGTGGCAACATCCTTACCCGTTGGCGCCATACTCAGTTTGTCTTGAAACTCCTTTAAAGGCTGACGAATTTCGTCACGAATTGCCTCAATTTCTGCTTGCATCGCACGTTCTTCATCTGTTTGTACACGTGAATGGAACTCAAGCCCACGATACTTTTTATAAAACCAACGAGCCTCTTCAAACCAACGTTCGCCATAGATTCCTTGTGCTAAGCAATAGTTTTCCAATCGATCTGCTCGCTCACGCCAAATAGTTAGCTCTGCTTGTAAGGGGAAAAACAAATCTGTTTTTACACTTCGAAATACAGGTTCATACTTCCAATTAGACGTCATGATTTCTAATGCCGAACGACTAAGCTCAATCAAAGGATGATGGAGCATTGTTTTTTTAGTATTTGTAAAAATAGGAATGTCATATTGTTGGAAAATACTTGTAATCAATGGGTCATAAAGTTCTGCTTGTCGATATAAAAGGACAATATTTTGATAACGATAGCCATCTTCTCTTGTTAACTTTGTTATTTCCCGGGCAATCGCGTGAACCTCCGCTCGAAGATTCGATGCTTCAAACACCATTACATCTCCAGAAGTTTTTTTCGTTTGCGGCACCCTATTAGCAAAATTTGCCTCCACATGTTGTAAATCTTCAGATTGAAATCTTTGAGTATAATAAAAATGTAAAGGTGCCTCGACGTCTATGCCTTCTTCATTTGCAATATCATGTAGTCGCTGATTCGTTAACGCTGCTTCATGAAAAAGAGCCTGTTCATCAAAAGCTTCGTCTATATGATCAAACGGAAGAACGACGGTTACCTGTTTAGTTACCTTAAGCAATTCTCGTACCAGCTCTAACTCTCGCACTGTGAAGGCTGTAAATCCATCAATATAAATGGTTGCTTGCTTCATTGTTTCAGCATACTTCAAGTGCTCCGTTAATATCGGATAATAGCCCTCACTATCAACATATGTCGTACCAAGTCGTTCTTCTAATGCCTGCAAAACGACAAGTAAATCATTCGTTTTGGCTTGTAAGGTATTTGGCGCGTCAATCGCCTTTAAGGATTCTGTTACCTCAGCTAAAACAGAGCTATTGACACTATAACGACTAAATTCTTTTAAAAGTGTTTCAATTTCCTCCGTAAAACCACGTTTTCCAGCAGCTTGTCTAAATAAGGAGAACTCACTTTTTTGTTCCTCCAAAAGTTTACGAATCAGCATTCGATAACCATAGCCATTCACTTCTTTACGAGCAATACCACCTGTCTCCTGTAAAACGAGCCATGCTAAACGCTTAAACGTCATCACTTGCGCACGAATCAAGCCCTGCAAACCATGCTTATTCGTTAGCTCATATTCCGTAGAATAAGACATCTGGTCAGGAACAATGACAAAAATAGGTTGACCGAGTGGATCAGTCTTTAGCTGTTCAACAATTTCTTGATGAATAAATACGGATTTCCCTGTTCCCGAGCGTCCCGAAACAATTCGCAATGTCATATCGTTCCCCCTCCTCTATCAAATACTGTCTAACTATTTTGATTGCGTGTTAGCATCCATTCACTAACATTTATATATAGATTATTTTTTATCATTTCTATCACTTCATCTGATTCCATTGTCAGAGTGATTACGCTATAAACATCAATGAGCATCTATCTTAAATTCTATCGAAAATAACTAGCAAATACTATCTATCAACCTTCGATAGACAATAAAAACCAATGATTTCATTTCACAAAAAAACAGCCTCTTCAACAAATCAAAGAGGCTACAACTATTTTATCTTGCATGGTGATCCTGATTTTTCGTCAAATTTCGCGCTTGTTTTAAATCTCTTTCTACACGAGCATTCAAGCGCTTCTCAATTAGCTTTCCAATAAACCATAAAATAACAATCGCAACAGCCGCAATTATTAATTTCACAGGGCTTGTTAGTAATGATTTTAAATCATATCCCAATACACTCATCCCTAAAATCATCACGAATTTTCCTGCTAATAAAACGACCAAGTAAAACTTTTTATGAATATGGGATAAGCCCGCCACAATATTCACGATGACAGAAGGTGTAAAAGGGAAACATAGGAGGACAAAAAGAGGGCTTATGCCATTCATATCCACCCACTTAATAAGTTTCTGTACTTTTTTACTGCCAGTTATAAATCGCAGCCTTGGATGTTTACCAAAATGTCGGACAAGCAAAAATACCACATATGATCCAGCCGCAGAACCCAACCAAGATAATAAAAATCCAAGCCATAAACCAAATGCACTTGCATTAGCTACAACAAACACCACTAATGGTAGGAATGGTAAAAACGCTTCTAGAAAAGGTAGCAGTAAACCAATGACGGGGCCGAGTGTTCGATACTGCGCCGCAACAAGTTCAATATTTTCTACTGTAAACCATTCTTTCACTATCGACACCTCTATTTATACTGTAAAATTAAATGAAAAATTGTTAACCCTTCAGATGTATTTCGATATTCATGGGGTTGATGCCCCGAGAATACTAGTGTATCCCCTTCATCCAGTAATTCATGCATATCTCCAGCAGAAATAGCAGCTTGTCCTTTGATAATCATGACAGTTTCCTCTACCCCTTCTGTGTGGGCTTCACTCCTACTAATGGCTCCAGGCTCCATTTCAACCTTGTAGAATTCCCAACCTCGTTCAGGATTATACGGAATAATCGAATAGACACGATAGCGTCCCTCATCCTCATCAACATGTGGGACATCCTTACCGCTATAACGCATGTAATGAGCTGTTGGCGGCTGTAATAAAGAAGAAAATGAAATACGCATTCCAGCAGCTATTTTCCAAATAGTTGATACAGTAGGATTCGCTTCTCCCTTTTCTATTTGAGCGAGTTGCGCTTTACTAACACCCGTTGCTTTAGCAACATCATCTAAGCTTAAATGACGTTGTTGTCTAATTTTCTTTAATTGAAAGGCTAAATTTCTGCTCATTTGTTCCATTTTTAATCACCAATTTTCTATTGTTTATTTTATCAGACATATGTATACTTTAATAAACATCAAGAACTATCAAACTATTCCATCAACAGTATACATGGAAATTTTTAAGAAAGGATGACCTATTTATGACAAGTACAACAGAGCTTCATCATGATCCGGCAACAAACTCACCCAACGATAGCTTTATACAGGGCGTGAAGGATTGTGTACCTACTTTACTCGGTTATATTAGTATAGGACTTGCATTCGGTGTTGTAGGTTCCGCTTCAGGACTATCAGTACTCGAAATCGCCCTTTTAACTATATTGATTTACGCAGGCTCTGCACAATTTATTTTTTGTGCGCTACTTTTAACAAGTAGTCCTGCTTCTGCTATCATTGTAACCATTTTTGTCGTCAATTTACGCCATTTATTAATGAGTTTAACATTAGCCCCTCATTTTACGCGTTATTCCATGCTTAGAAATGTAGGCTTCGGTACTTTATTAACAGATGAAACCTTTGGGGTGGCTGTGACCAGGCAAATGCAAACCGGTAAATTATACGGTAAATGGATGGATGGGCTTAACTTAACAGCGTATATTTTTTGGATTTTATCTTGCGTCACGGGTGCCTTCTTAGGGCAATGGGTGGCAAATCCTGAACAATGGGGACTAGATTTCGCCTTAGTCGCTATGTTTGTCGCTCTTTTAGTTTTACAATTGAGTAGTGTCGGCAAAAGTAAAATCATGCATTATATTAAGTTAATCGGCTATATGGCTGTAATTATGTATGGTCTTTCTTATATAGTACCTTCACATGTGGCTGTTTTGCTAGCAACGGTGATCGTAGCAACTATTGGGGTGGTGACCGACAAATGACAACAACCGCTTATATGGTATGGCTGATTATTGGCTGTGCGCTTGTCACATGGCTACCACGTGTCATTCCGTTTATTTTTGTACGCAGTGTCACACTCCCAGATGTAGTGCTAAAGTGGCTTAGTTTTATTCCTGTTTGTATTTTAAGTGCTCTTGTCATCGAAAATTTAATCGATACCGAAAGCGGCAAAGTTGTGACTCTTGATTGGCCAGTCTTTATTACATTCGTGCCAACGCTAGTTATTGCGCTTATTACAAAAAGTTTATCTATTACTGTCGTTGCAGGAGTTATCATAATGGCAGCTGTGCGATTTTTCATGTAAAAAGGTCAGTCCCCTGGAGGACTGACCTTTTTTATTGCTTCATTTTACTGGCTAACCAAAAGCCCACTGTTAATGAAAATGCATCAATAACGAAAATAATTGGTGGGGATGTATACCCTGCATATACTGAGGCAGCGATAAGCGCAATAGCCAATAATAGAGCAACATAGCGATTATACGTGATTCTTGTGAATAATAGCACCAATAAAGCAGGTATGAAGAGCGCCAACATCATTTTCCCAAAAACGTCCATTATATATCCCTCGGCTCAGCAAGTAGTAATCCAATTCGGTAATGATCATTACTATAAATGACATGCTGCGTTAAACGAATTTCATTGTTTCGATCTAGCACTTCCAGACGACAATGAGCGGCATTTAATTGTAATGCCTCGTATAATTCATTTTCAGTAAAAATAGAAACACCATTTACTTTCCGAATACATTCCCCTGCAAGTAAGCCCATTTTCTCAGCTGGCGAATCAGGAAGCACTGCTGCAATAATGGCACCCTTTGTGCTAGGTGCTACCGCATAATGATCTGTTTTATCCTGCTGCGCATAATAGATGGAGATGATGATACGGATAATTGCTCCCAACCCAAGCGTCATATAACCGATCATTGGTTCAAGATATGCAGCCAGTCCTCCTATTAAAATAAGCTGTCCAAGTATAGCTACAGAACGCCCAATTTTAGGTAATACTAGGGCAGGTAATTCCCTTCTTAGCAGCTTCGAAAAGCCAATTACGAGTGGGAAAAGGACCAATGCAAAGCTAGTATCCCCTATCGTAAACTGTGGCCAGTACGGGAATACAGCAGAAATCGCATCACCAGGCATAACAAAGAAAATAGGCAGTACCCAAACATTTCTTGAACGATAGACAATCGCCTGCATACCTCGTTTTGTTTTTTCCACGCAAGGTGTTGTGACCTTCATTGCTGCACGTCGAATTAAAAGACCTTCAGCAATCACACAAAGACCTACAAGTATAGAAATGGTAACGATAGCCCCATTCTCTAAATCGACACCTGCTAAGGAAATGTTCCACCAAGTAAAGGACCAGTTGTAGTAAGACATAGCCCATATTGCTAGCGTTGCTATACCCATTGTTAAAATAGGTGACATAGCATTCAGGAAATACAATACGAGCCCTACTACCGAGACCGCTATTACAAGGATTAAAAAAACTTTTGGAACAGTAAGCCCTGCCGCCACACTAATTAGCGAAATAAGCAATGCATAAAGCCATCCATCTTTCCATTGTCCGACTAACTCTGTCCAGCCCCAAATAATCCGTCTATTAAAATATTTACGCTCCTGCTTTACGCGACGATAACCTAATAAAATAGCAAATATGATGGCTACATACAGTAATGGGTTGAGTAAAAAGCGGCCAATCGCTGTTACAATTTCTAATAATATATCACTAACCATACGAACACCCGCCGTTTCTATCTTGAATACTATGAATTTATTGTATCAAACGACTACACTCTTGCGTAGTACAAACTCATAGAAAGCTCTGTATTATGGTATTTTTGTTCTACTAGCGAGTTCATTGTTCAATTGCGTGTAGTAAAAAACTAGTTGCCATTTGGAATTGTTGGTCGTTTTGACGGTCTACTTTATAATTTTTTAATGTTTCATTCAAGCTATTAAAGAAAGTCGTATCCATATAAAATTCATCTTCTGCTAGTTTTAATTTTTTCTGTTTTCGATAAAGGTTAACCGCTTCAGCCGTTGTATCATCCATATAACCATCTAAGCGATCAATCTGATAGCCAAGTTTCTGTAAGGCGTTTTGAGAATAAGAAATTTCCTCGCTCATATCGCCCACCTTAAACTTCCCTGTCAGTGGATGTAATTGGAAAGCGAATAATTCATTTTGCTCGATTACCAGGCTTGCCTCGATGCCCTGCCCATGAATCCATTCACGTTTTGGTGTTAACCATTTATTCGTGGATAATTTAAGCTCTCCGCCATTTGAAAGCTCCCAGGATTCCTGTACAGTTCCTTTCCCAAAGCTCTTCACCCCAACAAGAGAAGCACGCCCCCAGCTTTTTAAGGCTCCGCTCAATACTTCACTTGCAGAAGCACTACCTTGATTTTGTAAAACAACAATCGGAATTTTGTTCATTTTTTCTAAATACTTTTCATCGATACCTTTTGTTTGTGTTTTTAATGGTTCCATAGCACCTTCAGCATTTTGCATATATGCAAATACCTTGCCACTATCTAATACTGTGCTTAGTAGCGCTGCGACGCTATGTAAATACCCCCCTGGATTATCACGAACATCAATAACAATTCCTTCAACATCTTTCCGAAGTAATTTACTTGTTTCAGCAACCCATTCATTTGCCGTCTTCTCACCAAACAGTGAAATCGAAACATAGCCAATTGCTGTATCCTCTACTTTTACAACTTCACTCGAGACAGTCTTGTTAGAGATTGCAGCCCGTTCCATTGTCATCTTAATATGCTTATCCTCACTTGGACGGTAAACAACAATGGTAACCTTCGTCCCCTTCTCCCCTTGAATTAAATGCATTAATTCGCTCATCGTTTTACCATCTACACGAACGCCATCAACTTGTACAATTTCATCGAGTGAACGCATTCCAGCCTTCTCTGCTGGTGATGAACGAACAGGGGAAACTACGATAAATTTCCCTTTATTTTCTGAGAGTTCAATCCCAATACCTACTCTTTCTTCAGCTAGCATTTGTCGATGTTGCTCAGCCTCTTCCTTGGAATAATAAGTGCTGTAAGGGTCCTTAATGGCATCTGCCATACCACGAAGGGCTCCTTCCACCAAAGCATCCTTTTTTGTACTGTACACTGATTTTTCTTCAATGAGGGTTATGGCCTCACCAATTGTGTCAACCTCCGTAACAGGCTCCTTTTTATCACCAATATTAAACCAATCAAAGTAAATACCACTGCCTACCACTAAACTACTAAGTAGGACACCGACACCGGCCGTTAATTTGCGCAAATCTTCCCTCCTCCGTCTCTTTTACTGTATGACACTATTTTTTCAAACATACAAGATTAGTTTTCAAAATTATGATTTGAGGAGATACTTTCTCTCACTTTGCGAGCAATCGGCATTACTCTGTGGAAATGTGGAAAACTTCTCTGCAAGATGAGATTCCCCACCACGGTGTCACCGTAAAATAAAAAAAATCTGCTCGTTTCTACGATAGAAACTGAACAGATTTTTTATAAATTAATCTAATGCGTCTACATATTCTTTTAACATATCCACGTCCATCGGTCCTTTAATGGCACGTTGAATATAGCCGTTTGAATCAATAAAATATGTTGTCGGAATGGTGATAATCTGGTAGTCTGAGCCTGCTGAATTTTCAGGATCCAATAAAATTGGGAATGTTAGCTCAAAGCTATCTCTAAAAGTCATCACCGTATCCACTTTCGCATCTGCTGTCACATCACGCTCGGCTGATGTTAAATTGACAGCTACGATTTCTACATTTTTTTCTTTGCCATATTTATCATAGAAGCTTTGCATATGGGGCATTTCTGCCTTACACGGTGGACACCATGTCGCCCAGAAATTCAATACAACCTTCTTTCCCCGAAGATCACTTAATGTAATATCTTCCCCATCTAAGCTTGTTAATGTAAAATCAGGCGGTGTATCTCCATTGCCTAAACCAATTTCTCGCTCCCCTATATCCTTGCCAAGAGCAGATTTTTCTATGGCTCGGTCTTCATTAATTTGCTGTTTCACATATGTACCAATCATCGCAACTACTAGAAGCACGACAATCAGTAGTCCAATATTTTTTTTCATTCTTACCCTCCCACTTTGATTCGTTCTCCTTGTTCTAAAACAATACCAAGACAAAGCAATATTAAACTCATACCTACAGCTGTTTGCTCTATACCAAGTGGCTGGAAGAAGGCAACAATGATTAGACCGGCTGTATACAGTATTAAGCCTCGTTTTACTCCCTGCATTTTCCATAGTATGAAGATGGTCAATACACTTAGTACCATTAATGTAGTCACTTCACTCGTTGTAGAGTTGTCGTTGAACAGCACTACAAGCCATTGATAAACGGATTGAGTTAAGATGATCGCCCAGCTATACGCCATTATATGATGGCCTTGAAACGAGAGCTTATGTCGCTTCCGCCATACTTGCAAAGATGCAGCGATGGCACCTAGCAAAACACCAACTGTACCTCCATTGAAATAAAGTAAGGAGATAGGCTGCGCTACCACTGATTTAAAGTCAGTAACAAGCAAGCTAAATTTCCACACAAGTATAAATGTAAAGGCTGCATCACTATATGCCTCAGACCACTTTTTTGAAAATTGTAAGCGCAGAATAAGCCAAACTATGAAAAATGTAATAAGTAGAGCAATTGCAGTTGCTGGTAAAGTTAGCGCTCGGATGGAGTACCAATCTGTATTGATCACTCTCTAATCCACCTCCGAAAGATATATACAGCATAGCATAGAACTTTACAACAAAAGCCAATTTCACACTGTGTTCAGAAAATCTTAAGAAATATACCCCACTACGTATATATTCATCATAACATTAAATAGAATCTGATCATAGGAAAAGGGAGGAGCTACGCTAGTTCATCACGTCCTAACAATATTGCTGTCTATCCACATAGTTACGGGTAGCTAGTAAGACCTTCATAATGCTGAACGACAAAAAAAGCTACACACTAGATTGCTCTAATGTATAGCTAATAATTTACAATGGAATATATTTTAGCGGGTTTACACTACCAACTGCTTGTCCTCTCCAAGGTCCAATATGCACTTCGAAGTGTAAGTGTGGACCAGTAGAACGGCCAGTGCTACCCATTGCAGCAATTTGCTGACCTTGTGTTACTTCTTGTCCTACACTTACATTAAATGAATTTAAATGTGCATAGACAGTTGTATAAATTTGCCCATCCACCGAATGCGTCAGAATGACAACATTTCCATAGGAACTTAGTGGTGCAGCATAAGCAACTACTCCATCCGCTGCTGCCCAAATTGGTGTCCCTGTTGAATTGGCGAGATCCACACCATAATGGAATTCAGGGCCTGCTCCAAGGTTCCGCCATCCATAGGGTGATGTTAAACGACCATTCGTTGGTTTTATCCATGTGCCGTTCGATTGTGGGGCATTAACTGTACCACCTGATGAGCCTCCACCGCCATTGTTGGCAGCTGCTGCAGCCGCTGCAGCTGCGGCTGCTTTACGTTTCGCTTCTTGCTGACGAGCAATCTCAGCCAAACGCTTTTGCTCAGAAATAATTTGATCCTGTAATTCTTGGCTTACTTCCAAAGCCTCTGAATATTCTTTTTCAAGTAATACTTTTTCTGATTTTAGCTTTTCTTGCTCTTTTTCTAATTGGTCAACTAATTTATTTTTCTCAGTCTTTTGGCTATTTAAGGAAGCCTTTAATCGTTCAAGCTCCGCTCGTTGGCCTTCCAACTTTTTACGTTTGTCTTCTACAATTTGCTTTTGTTCTTCTAATGTTTGCTTATCATCTTTTTGATCTTGAATAATTTGACGATCCGCTTCCATTAAGGCATTGACCGCAGAGAATCGATCAATAAAGTCTACAAAACTATTAGAACCTAATAATACGTCTAAATAGCTAACAGAGCCTCCTGCTTGAATTGCTCGAGCCCGCTCTTGTAATAAAACATCGCGCTCTTCAATTTTATGCAATAGTTCTTTAATAGACTCTTCTAGTTTTTTTATTTCTTCATTCGTTGCTTGAATTTCAGCTTGTACTTTTTTTATATCACTATTTGTTTTGTCGATTTCAGCGTTTAATGCTTGAATTTGATCTATGATTTTTTGTTGTTTTTCTTGATTCGCTGTAATGGCATTTGATTTGTTTGAAATGGATGAATTTAATTCATTTTTCTTTGTTTCAATTTGCTTTTTCTCTTCTTTTAAATCCGATAAACTTGTTGCAAACGCTGATGGAGTTTGGATAAAAAGAATTAGAGCAGATGCTACTGCAAGTGTTTTCAATGTGTTTTTCGCCTTACTTTTCACCGATTGAACTCCCCTTCGACTATTTTTCCCACTCACAAATATCCGCTGTGAGTGCTAAATTAAATTTTTAAAAACTTACGCACTGACATGAAGCTTCCCCAAATACCGATCAACACACCAATAAGTAACAGAAGACCGCTCACCTGATACACGAGTGGAGAAAAATCTAATACTTGAATGAGCTCCCCCTGTAAACGAGGTGCAATAATTTTATATATATTGTGGTAAAGGGTTGTGACAACCGCAATCGGAATAATAGAACCTAAAATTCCGAGCCACATACCTTCCAATAGGAACGGGATACGCACGAATGAGTTCGTGGCACCTACTAGTTTCATAATTTCAATTTCATCTCGACGCGCAATAATCGTAATTCGAATAGTATTTGAAATTAAGAAAATCGCTGTGAATAATAACCCTAAAATAAGCACGATTCCTACATTACGACTCATATTTAAGAAGTTAAATAGTTTTTCTACTTTGCCTTCACCATACATAACGTCATATGTATACTCATATTTATCAATCGCCTTCGCCACTTTTGCCGTTTGCTGAGGCTCTGTTGCTTTTACATAAATTACATTACGTAATGGGTTACTTTGTTCAAATAGCTTAAAATCGTCACCAAAATCTTTGACTAATTTGGTTAACTCATCTTCCTTGGTTGAGTAGTTCATTTCAGAGACACCAGGCAATTTTTTAACTTTCTCAATGAGCGCTTTTTCTGCCGCCTCATCTGCTGTTTCATCAATTAACACTTTAATCTCAACGTCGTTTTCTAAATCCGATGCCACTTTATTTAAATTCATCATAATAAGCGCAAAAACGCCAACTAGGATAAGTGTAACTGTGACTGCACTGACAGACGCAATGGTCATCCAGCTATTTCGTCCAAGAGACTTAATACTTTCACGGAAGTGACGCTTTACAGTACTAAATTTCATAGCCGTATTCACCTCCGTGTTCATCACGGACAATTAACCCGCCCTCAATAGCGATCACTCGACGTCGAATCGTGTTCACAATCTCGCGGTTATGGGTCGCCATTACAATGGTTGTCCCCCGCGCATTAATTTCTTCAAATAAATTCATAATCTCCCATGAAGTTTCAGGATCAAGGTTCCCTGTAGGTTCATCGGCTATCACAACCTTTGGTACATTGACGATAGAGCGTGCAATGGACACACGTTGTTGCTCTCCCCCTGAGAGCTCATTCGGAAACATTCTAGCTTTATGCTTTAATCCTACAAGCTCTAAAACTTCCATAACGCGACGTCTAATCTCATCAGGTTGTTCCTCGATTACTTCTAGCGCAAACGCTACGTTCTCATAGACATTCAAACGAGGTAATAATTTAAAATCTTGGAAAACAACTCCAAGTTGACGACGCAAATATGGGACTTTCTTATTCTTTAACGTTGCTAAATCGATACCATTCACAATAATCTGCCCCGATGTTGCTTTTTCTTCACGGTACATCAATTTGATAAATGTAGATTTACCTGCACCACTTGGGCCTACTACATACACAAATTCACCCTGCTTTATATTTACAGAAATACCATTTGTCGCAACAACGCCATTGGGGTACTTCTTCGTTACATTTTTCATTTCTATCATGATTAAACCACCTAAAACTCTCACTATGTAAGAGGTATTTCATTTACTATTATAGCACTCTATTTCTGTTTTTTTATTACAGTTTCATTTCAATCCGTGGCAGTTCCTTCTATTTCGTTCTTTCCTTGCCATAATCCTTAAAAATATGACATAAAATAAAAACAGCAATCGACGACATATAGTGTCGATTGCTGCTTCACAAGAAAAAAGCATCCAGGCAATCAGCCTGAATGCTTTGTATTAAACTTGCTCCTCTTCTGTTGTTGTGTAGCGAATTAAAACAGCACCTGTTTTTGATTCTCCTTCGATAAATAAGCGATTTGCATGTTCAACTTCTTTATCAAAACGAACAACTTTAGAGAGGAATTGATCTTGCGACTCCATTTTGGAAACATCATGTATACCGACGTCTACTTTCCCAAAATTCGTCACCACTTTACCACTTAATGAAATAGTTCGAGGCACATATAATTCAACCGCTCCTGCAACCGTTTGAGCTTTTATTTTGGATGAATTTGTTGAACATGTCGTCACCACAACATGTCCATTAACAGACTTAGCTTCTACTTCGTCCAGCGCACCATCTAAATAAACACGTCCATTTAATGTTTCAGCTTCTAAATCTTTCCCGCGAACCTTTGTTAATTCAATGGAGCCATTAGAGGAATCTACTTCCGCTTTTCCAAAACTGAACTTAGTCCCTTTAATAGCACCGTTTAATGTTTTCAACTTTAATTCTTCCACATCTGTATCCTGTAATGAAACACTACCATTCATCAATCGGACAGATAATTTTTCAAGTTTATCTTTTGGAACTAGTACCTTTGCATTGACTTGAACAAGCTTTAATTGACTCAAAATTCGAAGTGAATGCTCATCTTCTTTCACAACAAATTGCTCCAAAAAGTGATTGCGCGTTTCTTCTTCACTATCATTCATAAGCGGTGCCTTCACCTTGCAAATAACTTGAATTGTATCTCCTTCACTGGATTCCAATGAAAAGTTACCATTCGGTAATTCAGCAATAATGCTTTCTACATTGGCAGCAGCCACTTCTTCTGTATGCGTAAACTCAAATTTATCGCCAAACGGAGAAGCTACATCAAATTCCTTCACCTTTTTGACAGCTGTATTCATCATATCCATAAAGAGAGAACCAATCTGTGTTAAATCCTTACGGAAATCTTGCATCTCATCTTGGAAATGTTTCATAAAATCTTCTTTTTTCTTGTCGCCATCTTTAGTCTTTTCTTCAAATAATGACTCTTTGTCAGATGAAAATGACTGTGACTCTTTAGACACATCATCCATAACATTTTGAGTAGATTTGCCGGATTGCTCTAATGCTTCTAATAATGTAATCGCCTCTTGTGCCGAAATCGTACCTTTTTCTACAAGCTCTAAAATTCGTTGACGTTCATTTTGCATAACTAAATAGCCTCCCTCAGTTCGTTATACTATTTATACGATTCTTTTTTTGAAAAGTTTCACTGCAAAATTGAATTTTATTACAACGTTTTAATTCTATGGATCGAGTAGAGCTTTTCGCACTCCGATTGAAGACTGGGATTAAGATTTAGAAGCTTCTGCTAATACTGCTTCCATTCTCATACGGTCACGTTCTAAAATTGGTTTTAAATATTTTCCTGTGTAAGAACCTGGCGCTTCTGCTACTTCTTCAGGTGTACCTGTTGCGATAATCGTCCCCCCTTTGTCTCCACCCTCTGGACCTAAATCGATAAGAAAATCAGCCGTTTTGATAACATCTAGATTGTGTTCAATGACTAATACGGAATCGCCATTTTCAACAAGACGTTGTAGCACTACAAGTAAACGTGCAATATCGTCTGCATGTAAGCCTGTCGTTGGTTCATCTAGAATATAGAATGATTTACCTGTTGAACGTCGGTGTAATTCAGATGCTAATTTTACACGCTGCGCCTCTCCTCCGGATAATGTTGTGGCAGGTTGTCCTAATTTCATATAACCTAAGCCAACATCAACAATAGTTTGAAGCTTACGTTGAATCTTTGGAATGTTTTCGAAGAATACTACTGCATTTTCAATTGTCATATCTAAAATATCTGCAATACTTTTATCTTTATATTTTACTTCAAGTGTTTCGCGATTATAGCGTTTGCCGTGACATACTTCACAAGGAACATACACATCCGGAAGGAAATGCATTTCTATTTTAATAATTCCATCTCCACGACATGCTTCACAGCGACCACCCTTGACATTAAAGCTAAAACGCCCTTTTTTATAGCCTCGTACCTTTGCTTCATTCGTGGTAGCAAAAACATCGCGTATATCGTCAAAGACTCCCGTGTAAGTAGCTGGATTCGAGCGTGGGGTACGGCCAATTGGAGATTGGTCAATATCGATGACTTTTTCAAGCTCATCCATCCCTGTTACCTCTTTATGTTCTCCCGGTTTAACCTTGGAACGATTCAGCTTCTGTGCCAATGATTTATATAAAATTTCATTAATCAGCGTGGATTTCCCTGAACCAGATACACCTGTCACTGCGACAAATAAGCCAAGTGGAACATCGACTTTGACATTGCGTAAGTTATTTTCCTTGGCACCCTTAATCGAAAGCTTACGACCATTTGGTTGACGTCTTTCAACTGGCAATGGGATAAATTTTTTCCCGCTTAAATATTGTCCTGTTAAAGATTTATTATTTTCCATGACTTCCTGTGGTGTACCTGCTGCAACAATTTGGCCACCATGAACACCTGCACCTGGTCCAACGTCAATCAGATAATCAGCTGCTAGCATCGTATCCTCATCATGCTCCACCACAATCAGTGTATTACCAATATCTCTCATGTTTTGTAAGGTGCTAATCAAGCGATCATTATCCCGTTGGTGTAAGCCAATCGATGGTTCATCTAAAATATATAGAACGCCTGTTAATCGTGAACCGATTTGAGTAGCAAGACGAATACGTTGTGCTTCCCCACCAGATAATGTACCTGCTGCACGACTTAAAGTTAAATAGTCTAAACCTACATTAACCAGGAAGCCCAGTCGTTCTTCAATTTCCCGTAAAACTAGACGAGCAATTTTCATATCCTTTTCAGAGAGATCTAGCTCTTTGAAAAATGTGTCGGCTTCCTGAATTGAATATTGTGTCACCTCACCAATATGTTTGTCGGCAACTTTTACAGCTAATGTTTCTGGCTTTAACCGATAGCCTTTACAAGAAGGACAAGCCTGTTGTGCCATATATTTTTCCATTTGCTCACGAACATAATCTGAAGTTGTCTCTTTAAAACGACGCTCTACATTTCGAACAACACCTTCAAATTCAATCATTTGGTCTCGCACATTGCCAAATTCATTTTCATAATGGAAGTGAATCTTCTCTTTACCTGAGCCAAATAACACTTTGTCCATCTTGTCTTTTGGTAAATCCTTCACAGGCACATCCATTGGAATATGATAGTGATCACAAACTGCTTTTAATAATTGAGGATAGTACTGTGAACTTGTTGGCTCCCAAGGTGCAATAGCATGCTCTAATAAAGAACGATCCCAATCCGGCACCACTAAATCTAAATCCACCTCTTGTGTCGAGCCTAAGCCGTCACAGCTTGGACAAGCACCAAATGGACTATTAAATGAAAACATGCGTGGCTCTAGCTCACCGATAGAAAAACCGCAAATAGGACAGGCATGATGTTCACTAAATAGTAATTCCTCATGCTCCATAACGTCTACAAGCACACGACCATCGGCCAAACGAAGAGCTGTCTCTAAAGAATCACTTAAACGTGCAGCGACACCTTCCTTCATTACAACACGGTCGATCACTACCTCAATAGAGTGTTTTTTATTTTTATCAAGATCAATCGCATCATCTAAATCTCGTAAATCTCCATCAATTCGCACACGAACGAAGCCTTGCTTTTTTAAATCTTCTAGCAGTTTTACATGTGTTCCTTTACGTCCAGAAACCATTGGAGCAAGGAGTTGCATTTTGGTTCTTTCTGGATAAGTTAATAAACGGTCCACCATTTGCTCTATCGTTTGGGAAGTAATTTCTATCCCGTGATTCGGACAAATCGGCTTACCAATACGTGCATATAGTAAACGTAAGTAATCATAGATTTCTGTAACCGTCCCTACCGTAGAGCGTGGGTTACGACTCGTTGTTTTTTGGTCTATTGAAATAGCAGGCGATAATCCTTCGATTGCATCAACATCTGGTTTGTCCATCTGCCCAAGAAACTGACGTGCATAGGCGGAAAGAGACTCGACATAACGTCGTTGTCCCTCCGCATAAATCGTATCAAATGCTAATGAAGATTTACCTGATCCTGATAATCCTGTTAAAACGACTAATTGATCACGTGGAATTGTGACATTAATATTTTTTAAATTATGAGCACGTGCACCTTGCACGACAATTTCAGTATTTTTCACAAGTCATTCACCCTTCTACCTTCAATTCAAATATCGTATCTCGAAGCTCAGCTGCACGTTCGAAATCTAGCGCTTTTGCCGCTTCCTTCATTTCTATTTCTAGAGAAGCTACGAGCTGGTCTCTTTCTGCCTTTGTTAGCTTTTTGCCCTTCGTCGCCTTTGTTACATAGGATTTTTCTTCTTCTGCCACTTGTGTAGCACGAATCACTTCTGGTATTTTTTTACTAATAGTTTGAGGCGTAATACCATGCTCTTCGTTATAGGCCATTTGCAATTCACGACGACGTTTTGTTTCATCGAGCGCCTTTTTCATCGAGTCGGTTACATGATCTGCATACATGATGACATGACCGTTCGCATTACGCGCAGCTCGGCCAATCGTTTGAATGAGTGAACGTTCCGAACGTAAAAATCCTTCTTTATCCGCGTCTAATATGGCTACAAGTGATACTTCAGGAATATCGAGTCCTTCACGCAATAAGTTAATGCCAATTAGTACATCATAAGTGCCCTTCCGCAGCTCACGGATAATCTCAATACGCTCTAATGTCTTAATCTCAGAATGCAAATATTCAACCTTTAAGCCCATTTCCTTCAAATAGGCCGTTAAATCCTCTGACATCTTCTTTGTTAGCGTTGTTACTAATACTCGCTCATCACGTGCAATTCGACCTTGAATTTCATCGATTAAGTTATCTATTTGTCCTTCTATTGGGCGAACATCAATTAATGGATCTAGTAAACCTGTTGGTCGAATAATTTGCTGGATCATTTCAGGAGTATGCTCCAACTCATAGGGTCCCGGTGTGGCAGATACATAAATCGCTTGATGTACTCTATTTTCGTATTCTTCAAAACGTAATGGACGGTTATCTAGCGCAGATGGCAAACGGAAACCATGCTCAACGAGTACCCCTTTACGCGCTTGGTCACCGTTGTACATCCCTCGTACCTGTGGAAGAGTTACGTGACTTTCATCTACGACGAGCAAAAAGTCCTCAGGGAAATAATCAAGCAAAGTATATGGAGTCGCACCTGCTTCACGTAAAGTTAAGTGACGTGAATAGTTCTCAATCCCTGAACAAAAGCCCATTTCGCGCATCATTTCTAAATCATAGCGTGTCCGTTGCTCTAAACGCTGAGCCTCTAATAATCTATCCTCGGCACGCAATAATGCCAATCGTTCTTCTAATTCATTTTCAATGTTTTCAATCGCTTTTCGCATTTTTTCTTCTCGTGTAACGAAGTGGGATGCGGGGAAAATAGCGACATGCTCTCGATCTGATAGTATTTCTCCAGTTAAAGCATCTACCTCACGAATGCGATCAATTTCGTCCCCAAAAAACTCGACACGAATACAATGCTCATCACGTGAGGCTGGGAAAATCTCTACTACATCTCCTCGTACCCGAAATGTCCCGCGTGTAAAACTAACATCATTGCGCTCATATTGAACATCTACAAGTTTGCGCAATAGCTGATTACGTTCAATTTCCATACCCGTGCGGATCGAGACAACCATTTCACGGTATTCTTCAGGAGAACCAAGACCGTAAATACAGGATACAGATGCAATAATAATGACATCATCACGCTCAAATAATGCAGAGGTTGCAGAGTGGCGCAGCTTATCAATTTCATCATTAATGCTAGAATCCTTCTCTATATAAGTATCTGTCTGCGGTACATAGGCTTCTGGTTGGTAATAATCATAGTAACTAACAAAGTATTCTACAGCATTATTTGGAAAGAACTCTTTGAATTCACTATATAATTGGCCCGCCAACGTTTTATTGTGTGCCATAATGAGTGTCGGTTTTTTAACCTGCTGGATTACATTTGAAATTGTAAATGTTTTCCCAGTTCCTGTTGCACCAAGTAATGTTTGATGACGCTTGCCTGCTTTCACACCCTCCACTAATTCCGCAATTGCCTGTGGCTGATCTCCATTAGGCTGATATGGCGCTTGTAAATCAAAAGTTTGCACACCTGTCCCCGTCCTTTCTTTCCAATTTGTACATATATTTTAGCATAGCAATATTAAAATTTCGAACATTTAACGAACGAATGTTTGTAAAATTTTTTTCTATCTCTAAAATGGAAGATGGATTCTCAACCTTATACTCTCATAATAGCCGTTTCGTCAGGTTTTCAAGCCTTCTCTAGTAATGAGATGTCCATTGTAGAATGATAGTCGTTCCTTCTCTTTTCTCATTTTTTAGAGCAATACTTTTTATACATTAGGTGAATGGCACAGCCACTCTATCATCTCCAAAAAAAATCCCGCTCTCCATAGTCGCGGAGAGCGGAATTATTAGTATGATTCATCTTCTGTTTGCTGCAAGGAATTGAGTTCGGTTGCGTATTGATAAAATGCGTTTTCATCTTTTTCATCGAGTGCTCTATCTATTAACATGATGAGCTGCTCTTGTCGATGCATACGCTGGATACGATTTAAAAATAAATCTAAATAAATCTCGTTTAATAATTTCTCTGCCTCATCAACTTTTTTTGACTGACCAACGGCTTTTAGAAAATCTGTGTACGAATAATATTTATCCAACGATCTCACCCCGATCCTTTTCTAAATTATATGAAAATTGAAATTAAAAAGCAATGCTTACGATTTGAAAATAACTTGGATTAACTAGTAAACTCGTGAAATTTAAAGCAAACTCTCTAAGCATTTCATTCATTTATCAACCTTGTTTCATTACTTTGTATATTTTTTGAAATTCATTTTATGTACTACACTACGGTTATCAATAGAAAAGGGAGGCACTTCCAAAATGACTAGTAAATTTGTAAATGGCTATTTAATTTCCTTTAACACTTACTTGCTCCAACCAGTTCAGCATGACACTAAAGTTTTCACTCATGTTATAGACAAACATAATGAGCTCATTGTTACTCGGAAGCCGATGCATGTACTGCGAAAATCTTGTATTTCATTAGGCTCCACCTATGAAGCAGCAAAGCAATCTGCAAAACGCTTTTTTGGTAATCAACATAAGCTACCAATCGTCGTGGCCTTTGATTATGGGTTTCCTTGCATCTTTCTACCAACCTATTCACCTAATTCCATTCATAATATATGGATAGGGCTCCATGCGATTATCAATATTACGCCGAGCGAAACAGGATGTGTGGTCACATTAAAAAACGATCAACAGATTGAGCTACCTATTCAATACGCTTCTATTAGTAAACAGTTTGTGAATGCTTCTATGCTCTACAAACATTACATGAACGAACGAAAACAACTTAGTCAAGACTCACCCTATCATCCATTCTTTTAACTAAAAAATCCCCCAAGAAACAACTCTTGGGGGATGACTATTAGTTAATTTTTGAACGTAAGTAAGCATTAATAAATGGATCTACATCCCCATCCATTACCGCTCCGACATTCCCTGTTTCTTCATTCGTACGGTGATCTTTTACCATTGAATATGGATGGAATACATACGAGCGAATTTGCGAGCCCCAACCAATGTCCTTCTGTTCACCACGGATCTCATCAAGCTGCGCCTGTTGCTTCTCTAACTCTAATTGATATAATTTTCCTTTTAACATAGCCATCGCTTTCTCACGGTTTTTAATTTGTGAACGTTCTGCTTGGCATTGTACAACCGTACCAGTCGGGATGTGTGTAATACGAACAGCTGAATCTGTTGTATTAATATGCTGACCACCCGCACCTGTCGCACGATACGTATCAATTTTCAAATCCTCTGTACGAATATCAATTTCAATATTTTCGTCAAATTCTGGCATGACATCGCAAGAAACGAAAGAAGTATGACGACGGCCTGATGAATCAAATGGCGAAATACGCACTAGGCGATGGACACCTTTTTCAGCCTGTAAATAACCGAAAGCATTATGACCTTTAATCGAAATGGTTACAGATTTAATACCCGCCTCATCACCAGGAAGATAATCCATTGTTTCTACTTTAAAACCACGCTTCTCAGCCCATCGTGTATACATACGTAGTAGCATAGAGCCCCAGTCTTGTGACTCTGTTCCACCTGCTCCTGGATGCAACTCCAAAATAGCATTGTTTTGATCGTATGGACCACTCAATAATAATTGCAGCTCAAAATCAGCCATTTTTTGTTGGAATTCGACCAGTTCTTTTCCTAACTCTTCCTGCAATTCTTCGTCTGGCTCTTCACGTAAAAGCTCCAGTGTCATATCTAAGTTCTCATGTATTTCTTCTAACTCTTTATATTCATTGACGATTGCTTTTAAGCCATTGCCCTCATTAATGATCACCTGTGCACCTTGCTGATCATCCCAGAACCCTGGCTCTAGCATCATTTCATCTAGCTCCTGTATACGTGCCTCTTTGTTTTCTAAGTCAAAGAGACCCCCTGAAGTCCACCAATTTTTTGGCTGTAGTGTCTAACACATTGCGTACATCTGCTAATTCAATCATTGTAAAATCCTCCGAACGTTAGTAATGGAGCCTAGTATGAAAGCTCCGTATCTTTTTATTATAACGTTTTTACAGAGGAAAACATACATAAAAACACGATCCTACGTCTCGTCCTCCAGCATATCAAGTGCAAAACGTTGAAATACTTTCACACGATCATATTGAACAAGTAAATGCTTCGTTCTTCTCTCTAATCTATATTTTAATAAAAATGCCCGCTGAATACGATACTCTATCGTTTTGACACTAACATCTACAATAATTTCCTCACTATTCGTAAAAATTATCTTTGTGCTCTTTTTATCCACAGAGATATACTCATCAATATGATGGACAGCAAACCATATACATTCCGGGTGTAGTGGCGATTTGCTTGGAAACCATAAAATATTCCCACGCTCATCCACAACGATTGGGTTTTTATTAAGTTTACCTAAAATCATTTTTGATCCATCGAAAGCCCCTCTTAAGCTTGAACCATAATAACGAAGATTATAGTCCATTAACTTCGTCGGTGGTAATTTAGAAATATAGTCATTATTTTTTTCCATCACCCGAGTACATAAATTTCCAAAGGAATCATACACAGGCATATACAGCATAGTTTCACTACTCATAATATCCTTCTTATGCATCCTTATTCCCCCTTTATGCACTTATGTTTTCAGCCTAAATAAAAAAGGAATATACCAAGTTCCGTACATTCCCGATTTTTTCTACAAGTCGAAATTGCTTGGAAAACTTTCTTTTCCCTCATTTCTCCCACCTCAGCTTCTCCAATACTTTTATCACTCTCAATCCTTAGTAATCCACCCCACCTAATTATTTAGGATAATAATAGAAGAATTCACTAAACCTAAATCCCTATTATTACAGCTATTGTATACCCACATTTTACTATTGTCTATAAATTCTGACTTTTATGACAAGAATTTATTTTTCTATAGAAAAAAAGATCATTTCAACATACCGTTAAAATGATCTTTTCCATTTCTATTATTGAGCTGCACCATGACAGTTTTTAAACTTCTTACCGCTTCCACAAGGACATAAATCATTGCGTCCAACATTTTCAGCCTTACGAACAGGTTGCTTTTTCGGAGCAGGACCGCCATCTTCTTTCGGATTAACAGCCTGACCTTTCGCCACCTCTTCACGCTCAAGATTACTGCGAATTTCGGCCTTCATAGCATACTTCGCAACATCCTCGCGAATGGAAGCGACCATATCTTCGAACATCGCAAAACCTTCTTGTTGATATTCACGTAGCGGATCATTTTGACCATATGCCCGCAGATGGATACCTTGACGAAGTTGATCCATAGCATCAATATGATCAATCCATTTTGTATCAATAGAACGTAATAAAATAACTTTTTCAAACTCACGCATACGCTCTGCTGTAAGCTCTTCCTCTTTTTCATCATATCGAGCGTGGACAGCTTCTGAAATCAATTGGTTAATGTCTTCTGCAGATTTACCTTGGAAATCAGCTACTTTTAGTTGACCTTCCTCTAGCAAATTAGCAGCCACAAAGTCTTCAATAGCCTTGAGATTCCAATCTTTTTGCTCACCTTGTGTATAGAGTCCGACAACATTGTCAATCGTCTCTTGAATCATCGACTCCACAAGCACGCGCATATTTTCTGTTTCTAGAACATCATAACGCTCTTTATAAATAATTTCACGTTGCTGACGGAGAACATCATCATATTGTAATAAACGCTTACGAGCATCAAAGTTATTACCTTCGACACGTTTCTGCGCTGATTCTACAGCTCTCGACACAACTTTTGATTGCAACGGCTGTGTATCGTCCATACCTAAACGCATCATCATCGCCTTCATATTATCTGAACCGAAACGACGCATTAAATCATCTTCTAGTGATAGATAAAATTGTGTTACCCCTGGATTCCCTTGACGACCAGAACGTCCACGTAGCTGGTTATCAATACGACGAGATTCATGTCGCTCAGTACCAATAACCGCTAACCCGCCAATTTCTAATACACCTTCACCAGGTTTAATATCGGTACCACGACCCGCCATGTTTGTAGCAATCGTTACAGCACCCTTTGAACCAGCATTAGCAATAATTTCTGCTTCGCGTTCATGGTTTTTTGCATTCAGTACATTATGAGGAATTTTATGTTTATCCAGCAATTGCGAAATAATTTCAGATGTTTCAATCGCAACCGTACCAACAAGCACAGGTTGTCCTGCCTTATGGCGCTCTGCAATATCAGCTGCTACTGCTTTATATTTTCCTTCCATAGAAGCAAAAATTAAATCTGGACGGTCATCACGAGCAATTGGCTTATTCGTAGGAATCGCAATAACGCTCATATTGTAAATATTGCGGAACTCTTCTTCCTCTGTTTTCGCTGTACCTGTCATACCTGCAAGCTTTTGGTACATACGGAAATAGTTTTGGAACGTAATAGTAGCCATTGTCATTGATTCATTTTGAATCTCAACGCCTTCTTTAGCTTCAATAGCTTGGTGAAGGCCATCCGAATATCGGCGCCCTTTCATTAAACGACCAGTAAAGCCGTCAACAATGACAATTTCGCCCTCTTGGACAACATAATCGACATCATTATGCATACTCACATGTGCCTTTAACGATTGGTTAATGGCATGATTTAAGCGGACATGTGTTAAATCAAATAAATTGTCAATGCCAAATGCCTTTTCAGCCTTTTCAACACCGGCATCCGTTAATGTAACACCTTTTGTCGACTCTTCATATGTGTAATCTGTTTCTGCACTTAACATACGTACAAAAGCATTAGACTGTTTGTACAACTGTGCTGACTTTCCAGCCTGACCCGAAATGATTAATGGCGTACGCGCCTCATCAATTAAAATCGAGTCAACCTCATCGATGACAGCATAATGAAGCGGACGTTGAACACGCTCTTCTTTATAAAGCACCATATTATCACGTAAATAGTCAAATCCTAATTCATTGTTTGTACTATAAGTAATATCCGCTTCATACGCCGCACGCTTCTCTTCTTTAGACAGGCTATTTAAATTTAAGCCTACTGTAAGACCTAAGAAATTGTACAGCTGTCCCATCTCAGCAGCATCACGGCTAGCCAAATATTCATTGACTGTGACAACATGCACGCCTTTACCAGTAATCGCGTTTAAATAAACCGCCATCGTCGCTGTTAACGTTTTACCTTCACCGGTCTTCATCTCTGAAATATTACCTTCATCAAGGGAAGCCGCCCCCATAACTTGAACACGGAACGGATACATCTCTAACACACGTTTCGACGCTTCGCGACAAACAGCAAAAGCCTCTGCACGAATCGAATCTAACTGCTCCCCATCCGTATAACGCTTTTTAAACTCTTCTGTTTTCGCTTGTAATTGATCATCTGAAAGCTGTTCCACTTGAGAAGCGAATCCCTCAACCTGGTCAGCGATTTTTTCTAATTTTTTTAACTCACGTTTATTGAAATCAAATAATTTATTTAATAGGTTTGCCATGAATGTTTTTCACTTCCTATATAGATTCAACTTTCATTTTACCATTGTGTAACAGTTTCATGCAAACAGTCACCCTATTTGCAGAAGAAAGTCATACAAAAAAGACTCTCGCCATCGCGAGAGCCTTTGTCATCATGAAGTTTAAGTTGTTTCGATTAAGCCATATTTTCCGTCTTTACGTTTATACACAATATTTGTGCCGTTTGATTCAGCATCTGTAAAGACATAGAAATCATGCCCTAACATATTCATTTGTAATACAGCCTCTTCTTGATCCATCGGTTTTAAATCAAATTGCTTCGTACGTACAATGGAGTATTCTTCGTCATCCAATGTCGTATCAACGACTGCTTGAGTAGTAGCAAAATAAAGGCCTGCCCCTTCACGCTCACGGAATTTACGGTTTACTTTCGTTTTATGCTTACGAATTTGACGCTCTAATTTATCAACAATGAGATCAACCGCAGCATACATATCATTATGACGCTCTTCAGCACGAAGAGTTAAGTTCTTCATTGGGATTGTAACTTCCACTTTTGTTTGCTTGTCATTATAAACCTTTAAATTTACGTTAGCATTGGCGTTAACATCTTCGTTAAAATAACGTTCAACTTTTTCGATTTTATTCTCAACATACTCTCGAATAGCTGGAGTTACCTCAATATTTTCACCACGAATGTTAAAGTTTAACATGTAAACTCCTCCTTTATAACTGCTATACTATCTATTTCTACACAAGTGTGTGAAATTCCTCTAAAATAATTCTTTATTTTACAAAAAACTTTTATAAAATTAATATTGGCTTTGCTTTTTCGCTTCTGCCGCTTCTTTTTTACGTCGTAGCTTTAATTCATCTACAATCAACTCTTCAACGCGACCTTGATCATTAAAATAAACGCCATAATGCTTACCACTGCCAAATGGGCGACTCCAAATCACTTCGCCATAAGCCCGTACCTCTTGCGTATCAAGCACAAAATGGATATCCAATGGTGGAGGATTCACACCTAAATCCACTTCTGTATACATCTTTAACCCACGCGGACTAATATCCAGCAATTCAGCCATAGCTGTCTGCCCATGATTAACTCGCCCATTTTCATAAACAGCAAAAGTTATTTGAACAGGCTCCTCAAATTTAAATCGGAAACCTTCTTGACGCTTAAAAATCATATTCCCACCCCAGTATATTGTTAAACATTTATATTGCTTTGATTATGACACGATGCCCATCTTACAGCTAGGGGAATAAGTAACATATTTTACCGTTGAACAGCCTAATTTATGACTATTTAATGATAATTTCTAGCAGATGATTGTTGTCTTATAGAAAAGAGACCATCATTTATTGATGGTCCCTAATGGTGTCTAAATTTGTCCGCTGTTTCCCTGACCGAATTGCTGTTGTCGATTAATGCGAATAACTTCTTTCCACGTATCGCGGAATTCCGTCACCAATCCTTCTACTTCTTCAATAATGGCTATATCATTTTTAATATTTGCTTCGACTAAACGACGACTCATATATTCGTAAAGAGGTAGCATTTGTTTCGAAATCTCAATATCCATATTAAGCGTTGCCATTAATTCACTTATAATTGCCTGTGCCTTAATAAGATTTGTATTTTTTTCTTGGATATTTTTTTCTTGAATAGCTTGTTTCGCCTTATTCAAGAATTTTAAACATCCATTATAAAGCATTAACGTCAGCTCGCCAGGAGAAGCAGTGGTTACACTATTTTGTTTGTACGCATTTTGTGCTGTTAAATTTGCTGCCAATAAAGGACAACTCCTTTGAAAGGTTACTTATTTACTAGTTTAAACCATTTTCCGAAGAAAAGCTATTTGATCAATTACGCCTCGGCGTAATTGTGTCGGGATTTTGAATTGTGATAGCACAATTCACTTCTTTTAAAAATCCTTGACATACGCCGGGGCTTTAACTTCAGTCAGCTTGCGGCTTCCACCAAGCTGACTGAAGTTAAAGTGTTAATTCTTTTTGTCATAATACATGCCGTCCATCACACGAACATTTGCATAGGGATTGAAGTATTGCTCTTCACTTTTTTTCGTTTTCTGTAGGTTAGCCATGTCTTTTTTTACAGCTTCCATGACAGCAGCCAATCGTTGTTTAATACCATTATCTAATTCGAGCAATGTACGATGAATCCGATTTGGTTCATCGAAATGAAAGCCTTCCTTAACTATACTTTCAATAATCATTCCTCGCTTGTCCAACATAGTATTGATGGTCTCAATATATTCATCACGGTCTTCACCCTTTGGAATATCGCCCAAAAGCTTAAATAAATTTGCTGATACCTGCAATAGTTGCTCTGTTAGTTGCATTATAGTTCTCCTACTCTAACTTATTATTGCATAAACATGCTCGATTGCTGATTCGCTTTATTTATTGCCTGTTCCATTGCAGTGAATTGTTTCCAGTATCTAGATTCAATATCCTGTAAACGAGTTTGTAGTTTAGTAATGCGATCATCAGTTGAAATTAAAGATTTACCTAACGCATATTGATTGTCAGTCATCGTTGAACGACCTGCTTTACGTTCAATCTCACGTGTGAAATCTGTAATAGAATCACGCAATCGTCTTACTAGTCCACGTGTGTCCTCACCAGTTGCACTATTTTTTTCGCCATCTTGAATTAATGTATTAACAACACGATCCGGATCTTCAGCTAATGCTTTACGGAGTTTTGTTTCATCTATTACTAATTTACCACCATCGTTATAAGAACTTGATGTCGTAATACCCATCTCAGCCAGTGTATCAATTACTTGATCTCCCATTCCATTTACACGTCCGCCCAGAGCATTACGCATGTCGCTTAAGCCATTTCTTAAAATTGAATCACTACGTAATAAACCACTCATAGCCTTTTCATCCCATAATTTTTGCTCGCTTTCAGACATCTCTGCACGTTGTTCTGTTGTTAATGGGGCATAGGCACGATACCGAGTTTCTTTCAATTGATTATTTAATCCACCGATTAGCTCATTATATTTACTAACGAATTCTTTAATTTTATCTACCGTAGAGTCAATATCATTTGTAGAAGAAATACCTATACTATTTGTAGGTGTTCCTACAATGCTATTATTTCCATCAATATTTGATTCGTTAAAAGTACCATTTAGTTTAATTTCATAGCCAGAAATATTAACCGAATTACTTTTACTTTCCATAACTAGTCCATTTACAGCGTAAATTGCATTTTGACCTCTTGTAGACGCTAGATCTACATTGCCAGAAGTAGAGGCCTCGGCTTGCGTTAGGAAACCTAACTTTTCTAATAATTGTTTACCGGAACTATTAGCATCACCCACAACTTGAATTTCACTTGTTACTGATGCATCATTAGCTTTACCCGAATTATTTGCAGTCATCGTTATTTGCCCATTTGAAAATAACGCAGTTACACCAGCGCCCGAAGTATTTAAACGCTTAATAAACGAATCAATTGTATCGAATTTACTATACGAAAAAGTCGTTTCTTTCATCTCGCCATTCGCCTGTAAGACATTTAAAGAAAGTTTTCCATCCTCTAGACCTAAATGACCTAATACATTGTTTCCATTTGGTTGTTGAGGTGAATCACCAGGTTGATTCGCAATAATATGTGGAGAACTAGTAGTAGCTGTTTTTTTAATACCTAATTTATTTAATATTGTGTATGAATCATTATCGGCTGCTGTTAATGGTTTTTTAGCATCTGTAGAAGCAATAGAAAACTGTCCAGTTTTTTCATTATAAGATGCTTTTATCTCATTTCCTGTAGCATTAAGTTTATCTAGCAATGATTGAATCGTTTCATCGCTGTCAATTACAACTGATTTTGAGTCGTTTCCTACTTTTAATTCAAAGTTTCCAGCTGAAATACCTAATTCTGATAGTAAAGTGGTTTTTGAAGCAATGGTTTTACCGTCTGTAAGCTTAATACTTTGTGATATAGTAGAAGTTGAAAAACCAAATGCTTTTAATTTCTCTTCACTAGCACTATCTGCGAAAGAGTAACTTACATTTGCACCACCAATGTTAAATTTCCCTGTTGTTGCGTCATATTTTGTGTCAGTTAAACCAGCAGCTTTAAGCTGATCAACAAAGCTATCAATTGAATCGTTGCTATTGATTGTTATTGTCTTAGGCACCGTTGTTTCTACACCATCAGCGCCTTTTGTTGTTATATTAAGATTTATCACACCTCCAGTAATTGGATTTCCTTCACTATCCTTCAATAAATTTAAAGAATCTGTGCCTTTTGCATATCGATGACTCGTCTGATTTATATTGCTAACACCTGTGCTTGCATTTGTCGCAAGTTGTTTAATTGATTGAATATCTAAGCTTCCAGCAGCCCCAGTCCCTGATTTTACTGATACTTTACTGCTGTTAACACCACTTACTGTAGTATTTTTTTTCACAAAATTACTTGATAAAATCATATTATCGAAAGTATAATCACTGAAAGTCTTTAGTTTTGCATTTATACTGCGGTAGGCATCACGTTGCCATTCATATTTTGTCTTTTGTTGTTGTAGTTTATATAACGGAGCACGCTCTGCCTTCATCAATTTATCAACTAAACTGTCGATATCCATCCCTGAGGCTAATCCACCAATTCTATTTACCATCTCTTTATTCCTCCTAGTTATCTTTATATTTTCTCGTCTATAATCATTCCAACCATTTTTTGCATTTCATAGAAAGCATCTAATAATTTTTTCGGTGGAATCTCCTTGATTACTTCATCAGTATCTCTGTTCACTACTGATACATAATATCTGCCTAAACCTTCATGGTATATAAATTTTGAAGAACTGTAATTGATCTCTAGAAAATCATTTACTGCATCAACGGCTTGTTGCAGTTTCTCTTTTGAAATTTCTTGTTCTTCACCAACAGCAGTTACTTTTTCCACTAATTGCTGAGAGTTAGGTTCAGAGGCAAAATTAGTCTTAACGTTTTCTTCCCCATTAACAGCTTTTGTATCGATTGTTTGTCTTTGCGCGGTAATACGCATTAAACTCAACCTCCTTAGCTTTTCATTTGCTTACCATTAATATCGGAAGCATTTAGTATTATTTCACGTTTTTGGTTAAACAAAATGATTAGAGCTTTTTCGTCTAAAATTAATTATTAATTTTTTAAAAATAAAAATTTATAGGCTCAATCCCATATATTACTTTTTTCAAGACCTAGACTACTCCTCTTTCGAAAAATTGCCTTTTATTAAATTATTCTGCCGTATTTTTCACTTGTACATATAGCATTGTTAAAGTCTCTTTATACAGTTATATGCAAAATTCAAAGCCCTTGCTGGATACTAAATTTTCTTAATCTGTGTCATACTTATTTTTGAGAACCTACAGACAGTGAGAATAATCACATATCGATAGTTTGCACATTCCTTTGTTCTTATGAATAAGTGTTTTGTACTTTTCAACAAATATGCCACTTGGGTGCTTCGCGTAATTGATAAATATCAATTAGAGTTTTTCTGATCTTGACTTTTTTTGTAATGACAAAAAAATACCTACCTTTTAAAAGATAGGTATAACTGATCGACCAATATAATTATTCAAGCGAAAATCAAATATTCCTTATTTGTGCTGAAAAATATTGCAATTTTTTTATTTGATACTTTCATTTTACTAACTTTTACTGCACACTATCCAGCTCCATCATATTATAATTTTTTTTATACTATGCGCTATGCTATTAATTTTTTTTTGTGCTTCAACCTTGGTAGATTTGTGAACACCGATATAAACCTTGCACTTAGGTTCAGTTCCTGAAGGTCTAATACAAATCCACGAACCATCTGCTAATAAATATTTCAAAACATCTGCTTTTGGGAATGACAATGCTTTTGCTTCACCGCTTGCTAAATGTGAAATACCTTCTATGTAATCTTCTTTGGCTGTTATAGCAATGCCGTCAAATTCTCTTAACGGTGCTTTGCGGAATTCCCTCATAATACTTGCAATTTTTTTCTGTCCCTCTACGCCTTCAAATGTGAAAGATAATAATTTTTCTTTATAGTACCCATATTTTTCATAAAGTGCATTGAGTGCATCTAACAATGTTTGATTTTTTTCAGAATAATAAGCAGCCATCTCTGCTGTTAGTAATGCTATTTGTACAGCATCCTTATCACGTACAAAGTCACCTGCCAAATATCCATAACTTTCTTCATAGCCAAAGATAAATTTATGTACACCCGTTGCCTCAAATTCTGCTATTATTTCAGCGATATATTTAAAGCCAGTCAATGTATCAATAGTTGTCACACCAAAGGATTCTGCAATAGCTGTCCCTAATTCAGATGTCACAATCGTTTTCAACATTGCCGCATTACTAGGTAATGTACCTGCTTTTTGTTTACTTGATAAAATATACTGTAAAAGTAGTGCACCTAATTGATTGCCATTTAACAATGTATAACCCTCACCATTGTGAATCGCTACACCAAGTCGATCTGCATCAGGATCTGTTGCAAGTAGTAACTTAGCTCCAATTTGTTGTCCAAGTTCCATTGCCATCTCGAACGATGCTACTTCTTCAGGATTCGGATAACTTACTGTGGGAAAATCTCCATTTGGGACTGCTTGCTCAGTCACTACCTGCACATTTGTAAAGCCCCCTACCTCTAACGAACGCATTGTTGGGACAAGACCAGCTCCATGGAGCGGTGTGTAGACAATAGGTAAATCTTTTGAGTCAACTGCATTCTGTACTAACTTTTGAAGTGCTTCTTGATATGCATCATCTATTCGTTCAAGTATTTCTATACATAATTCTGAAGTAGTTAATTCCTCTTTAGAACAAGAATAAATAGAAAAGATATCTGTTACTCCCTTCATATGTTCTACAAGTTCATCAGCAAATTGTGGCGTCAATTGTGCTCCATCCTCACCATAAACTTTAAAGCCATTATATTCTTTAGGATTATGACTCGCTGTAATAACAACACCGGCAAAAGCACCTAAATAGCGTACAGCAAAGCTTAACTCTGGTGTTGGACGGCTTTCCTTGAAGACATAGCTTTGAATCCCATGTGCTGCCAAAACACCGGCAGTCTCATAAGCAAAATCCTGCGAAAAATGACGTGTATCATAAGCAATTACAACACCGCGTGCTTTCGCGATCACTCCTTGAGACTCTATTTGACGAGCAAGCCCTTCAGCTACTAAACGAATCGTATGAATATTCAGTCGGTTTGTACCAGCCCCTAGTTTGCCTCTCATCCCACCTGTACCAAACGGGACATATTGATAAAAACGTTCTTCTATTGCCTGGTCATCATCAGCAATGGCACAAAGTTCCTCCTGATAGAAACAGTCTGCCATCTTTCGCCATAGTTCATATAATTCTTTACTCACGAACGTTCACCACATCTTCCTTTAACAACTCAAGCATTTTCTTTTTATATGCCTCGACACCTGGCTGATCAAATGGATTAACCTCAAGGAAGCTAGCGCTTATACCACAGGACTTCATAAAGAACATCATTAAATAACCAACATGATATGCGTCCAACTTTGGCAGCTCTATACGAATAACTGGTACTCCACCTTCTTCGTGTGCAAGTGCTACTCCATCTTTTGATGTTGCATTAATATCATTCATAGAACGTCCAGCTAAATAATTGAGCCCATCCATATCATCTAATGAAAATGGAATATCTACATCTTCGTCTATTTCCTCAAAGTGAATAAGCGTCTCAAACATAATACGGCTACCGTCTTGAATAAACTGACCGATGGCATGTAAATCCGTCGAATAGTTCACTGTGGAAGGGTATAAACCTTTATGCTCTTTCCCTTCACTCTCACCAAATAACTGCTTCCACCATTCATGTAGTTTATTAAGCCTTGGCTCAAATGATGCCAATATTTCAACCGAATAACCTTGCTGATACAACGCATAGCGCGTACATGCATAATCGATAGCACTATTAGAGTCACCAGAAAAATCTAACTCTGCTTGTCTACCACCACGTACAAAAGCCTCTATATCAATACCTGCAACTGCAATCGGTAACAACCCCACCGGTGTAAATACTGAAAAACGGCCACCCACGTCAGATGGTACAACAAATTGACGATACCCTTCTTTTTCTGCAATCATCTTTAAAATACCTTTTTCGGCATCCGTTGTTACTAGAATTCGTTCTCGTGCTGTTTCCCCGTAACGCTGTTCCATGTAACCTTTCATTACCCGAAATGCTAAAGCAGGTTCCATTGTCGAACCGGATTTTGAAATAACATTAACATACACTTCTTTTGTATCTAAATAGACTAATAATTCCTTTAAGTATGCACCGCTCATATTATTTCCAGCGTATACAATCTCCACACCCTTCTTGTTGCAGAAATAAGGAGTTAAAGCGTCGATGACAGCTCGTGCACCGAGAAATGAACCACCTACACCGATGATAAGAAAAATTTGAGCTTGTGAATTCACTTCATTGGCTACTTTTTGAATCGTCAGAAGATTTCCGATTGTAACAGGATTATAGTGAGACATGTTGCTTGAATTGTTAAATTTAATTTTCGGAATATTGTTAATGGATTGATAATTGATCATATTCTCAACTCCTGTTAAAACAGCTTGTTCTTTTTAAGATCAAGTTTCGATTATTGTTATTATATCGACAGAGATAAACAATTTTTCACTATTATGTTCCGTATCCCTATTATTAAGATTACAGACATATCCTAATGATCTAGTTTTTTTATTCATGACGAACTTTTAAACTTAAGTAACACCATGTAGAGTAAAAAAATACTTACTTTACAATCGTTTATTAAAGGTGAACAAAAACGAAATAAAGAATGGCACACTACGTCATAAAAAGCACCTTATTCACAACCAGCCTGTACTAGACGTTTTTAGGGATGGCAAAAACACATAAGTAAATATTAGGATTTAAAACCAATAAATTAAAAAGACTTTTTAATCTAAAAAGGTGGAGGAACCTTACTCCAAGTCATTTGAACTAGCCGAAAAGCACTTGTCTATTTATGACTTCATCAATAGATTCGAAGACAATGCTATTATATACATAACAATATACATCTCCTTAAGATTACCCCATCTCTGTGATTGGAAAATAAATTCCGTAAATATTAAACAATTGTGTCACCTCAAGTGAAATTAAGTATTCAAAAAATGTTGATTCTTTGCTATGCTTGTCACGTATTAAAATTACTCCTTATTGTTGAGATTTGGACAGGACTGCCCATCACAATTGTAAGGGATTTTTTTATCTTAAAAATTCACTGTATTTTCAACTTTATTAGTAAAATTTATACTTAACATCTGGAGGTAATATTCAATGCAAAATGAGGCAAGTAAAGAATTTTTTGAACAATTATTACAACATATTTCAAGTTTTATACAAAACGAAAAATTAGAAGAAGCAAAGAATCTTTACGAAGAATACATAAAAAATTATATTTTTGAAATAAAAATAACTAATCAATCACTAGCAGCAGAAATCTATTATAATTATGCGATATTACTATTTAACATGCACGACTATGAAGGCTTTTTAGACAACTTATACTTTGCACAACAAAATAATTATAATACTAACATCATTCACAATATTATTTGTGAAGCTTTTATTACGCCGAATATAGAGGAATTTCAAAAAAATTATCAAAGTAACATTTTGACAATTAAAAAACGATATAAATTTTTAGACATTCCAACTTTTAAGGAGCTAAGATATTGGCTATTACCTTTTTTGGAAAGTAAATTTTATATATATGATAAAGAAAACAAAAAATTAGTAAATAAGTTGAATTTACATAATGATTTTGAACTTTTAATTAAAGAAGAAAATTTCGATGAGTTTTCTAACTTTTGCATTTTCACAGAAGGCAATCTTGACAAAGTTTTATATGTTTCTAAATTCATTTCTAAAAAAAATAAAGTTGGATATTTTGTGATAGAGGATATAATGTTATTTTATTCCTCGCTTCAAGGTAAAAAAATAAACCCTAAAGATTGGGAATCGATAAATATTTTTCATTGTATTAAAGAATTAACTGATTTTATTAAAAATGAAAACTTAATTATTCCAAGAAATATTATTAATTTTTCATCTAAAATCACTTATCCTAAAGCGTTTTTAGATGAAATCCACCAAGAACGTCTAAACTATCCATTCGAAAAAGATAATGTTCTGATTAGCATTTGTATCCCCACTTATAATAGGGGACATAGAGCTTTAAATACAATTAAAAAACTATTAGAATTCAATTATGACATTGAAATTGAAATTGTTGTTTCTAATAATGGGACAAAAAATGAGACTAAATATCACTATGATCAATTAAAGACAATTAATGATAGTAGATTAAATTATTTCGAATTTAAAGATAACATGGGTTTTGCAGTTAATTTATGTAAAGTATGCGAACTTGCAAATGGTAAATTTATATTATTGCTTAGCGATGAAGATTTAGTTAATGAAAAAATACTAGGAAAAATACTAAACTTTATTTCAAAAAATAATCAAGAAAATTCACTTGCCTTATTAAAAACTTCTGTAGAAAATTATTACAATTTACCAGATATAGCTAAAAAGAAAGGCAAAGACGCTCTAGAACAATTTATGTTAACATCCAACTATATATCTGGACTTTTAATGAATAGAGAATTATTATATGCATCTAGTGCATTAGAAAATACACTGTCTAATTTAAATAATTCTGTCTTTTATTACTATCCACATATGTATTTTGAATTGTTATTATGTGAAATGGGAAATGTCTGCTCTACTTCACTTCCTTTAATCCAACAAGGTAGTGCAGAAGAATTTGATGGAAATGACAACCAACATTATATTACATACAATAATGTTGTAATACCTCAATATGCAACTATAGAAGGTAGAATGTCTCAACACAAAGAATTTTTCAACATTATCTATAATCTCGAAGTGTCAAAAGATAATCCAGAGTTATTTAGAAAATTATATATCCATTTAGTATCAAAAACTTTATTTTTATGTAAAATAAATATTTTAATTTATTATTCCAAAATTACTAGTTTAACTTTTTGTAAAAAGGAATTTTTCAAAGTTTATAACTACTGTATTAGTGAAGAGTTCTTCAAAGGGTCAATACCGGAGAGGGATTTTGATATAAACGTTATAAACCAACTTATTATATCCAGTGACTTTGCAGGGCTAATTGAAGACGATGAATTAATATACAATATTGATTAGCGAATGGTGTTTATTGCAAAATAAAAGTGGTATTAAAAATCACCAAGAGCGCCCAGTAGATTTACTGTGGGCGCTAATTTTGTGATACTATTTTCAAATCATATATTCATGTGATGTTTTAATTCTGAAAATAAATCATAAGGTGAAACTCTTATTTCATTTGAAGTAGCTGAGCTGATGTCGATTTAGACATTGTTACTTTTCAATTCGACTTAAATTGAAGAATAAGTTTCCTCTTTTTCGCTATGGTTGGTATTGAATGGGTTAGTCGATTATCAAAGATTCACTGAAAATTACATACATTATTTTATACTAAGTTTACTATTTAATTCAAAAAGAACCGCGTCTAACGAACTATAATTTGGCTGATACCCTATCTCTTCAGCTAATTTACTTATAGAATAATAGTTTGATTTAATACCAGTAACAGAGTTAGGAATGGTTCCATGCTCAATTTCTACTTCTAGATAATATCTTTTAGATAAATAATTTAGTAAGTCCCATTTTGAAATAGGTTGAAGGCTATATACATCATAAGTAGTGTTAATATTCTTTATTTTCATTACATTCTGCACCATTCTTACTAAATCTGAGGGATGAATAAAGTCTCTTTTAAAATCGAAATCTGTAGTTATAAATTTCTTTTTATTTTTCAAACTATTAAATACTTCATTTAAAAAATATGGCATATCCTCGTTTATAAAACGGCTATAGAAACCAAATATTCTTAAATCAACAATATTTAATTCAGATAATCCTCTGTGCTTAGCTTCAGAATTAATCTTGCTAACAGTATAATAATCAGCTGAAGAAATATTATTAATATTTATCATTGCACCTTTATTTTCATCTGCTGGATTTGTAAAATCAGTACCATACGCTGCACCACTACTAAAGTTGATGTAAAGAGTATCTGAATTATTATAAAGATAGTCGAGGATTAAATTATCGAACTTCTCTGTAAGTATTAATATTTCTCCACCCATTTTTTTTAGAATTTCAGGATTTCCAATTCCAACACAGTTTATAATCACATCATATTCTCCAAGAGAAAAATTTTCGAATTTTTCAACTGTAATTTTGCTTGAAGTAGATATATTTAGGTTAATAAAACTCCTCAAATGATTAAAATCCCGAGCGAATAATACCATATGCACATAATCAACTGAAAAATAATATATTAAATTTTTGGCTACATGACTAGTAGCTCCGAGTATTGCTACTTTTTTATTATTATTCTCCATTACTCAAAACTCTCCCAGTTATCAACATATACACCATTTAAATTAATAATTCTAATAACTATATAAGTTGAAATAAAGATACTTAATACTCCAACAAACTAAAAAACAAAAATAAATCTACTAACTAAGTTTAAGTACATTAAATAGTTTATATAGGGATATTAATTTTTTATAATGCAATTACTTAGGTATTCATCTCTTGGCAGAAACGGGTACATATCATCATAAGGCATTGACATCATTGTTCCATCAGATAATTTTTTTGATGACACTCTTGGAATCAATAATTGATTAGAAGGTGTTATTACTTCACATATAATAGGACCTTGATATTCCTTAAGTTTAGAAATTTCACTATCTATTTCCGCAATAGACTCAATTCTCATATACTTGATTCCGTAAGTATCAGCAATTTTCTTAATTTCTGGGAAGCTTATTCCGGAATCCTGGCTCTCACCAATAAATCTACCATCCATAAAATTGTTTTGTGTGTGTCTGATTAATAAGTAACCATTATTATTTAATATAATAAATTTTACTGGTAGTTTATTATGGACTATCGTCTGAAACTCTTGAAGATTCATCTGTATAGAACCATCCCCAGTCAAACAATAAACTTCTTTTCCTTTATTTGCTACTGCAACCCCTATAGATGCAGGTGAGTAACCCATAGTAGATAATCCACCTGTTATTATGTGTCTTTGTCCAAATTTCACCTTAAAAGCCTGAGCATGAACATGAAAACAAGATCCAGTATCTACTACAAATACACTTTCATTTGACATATGTTTAGATAATTTATCAACAAAATAATATGAATTTACTCCCTCTTTTTCTTCTGCATAGGACGGAAGAACAACTGGATATTTTTTTTTCCAAGTTTGAGTTCGTGTTAACCAATCCACATTATCAAATCTATAGTCTTCTAATTCTTCAATTAACATCTTTATAAAAAGATCTGCATCGGCTTGTATTGAAATATCATTAACTACAGACGGCTTAGAGATTTCATCTTTATCTATATCCACATAAACCTTTTTGGCATTTTTGGCAAAGTCCTCAAAATCATATCCAACTAAACCAATTCCTAACCTGCAACCTATAGTTATTAGTAAATCTGAATTTTGGATGGTAAAATTAGCAGGTCTATCTCCGTATGTACCTGGTCTACCTATGAAAAGAGAGTGATCGTAATCTATTAAATCCATTCCAAGTCTCGAAGTGAGCACTGGAATTCCAACATTATCAATTAATTTATGAAATGATTCTATCCCGTTTGCTAGGCGCACCCCAGCTCCTACAAGGATACAAGGCCTCTTACTTCTCAAAATTTCTTTTTTTACTTTTTTAACTTGCTCTTTTAACGAAACTTTTTCATCTATTTCAGAATTACTATTTATATCTTCAGGTTTAAACCCTTCAAAATTGTCTGGATTAAAAAATGCACCTTGAATATCTACTGGTATTTCTATATAAACTGGACCTACTCTGTCCAATTTAGCTAAATAGATACACTTTTCTATTTCATATTTAACCTTTGATATATTATCAATCATTACCGCGTATTTGGTAATATTATCAAACATCGGTAAACTATTAAATCCCTGTAATGGGAACTGTCTTACACCTTGCACTTTTGCCAAAGCAGCCTTTGATTGGCCAGCAATTAATATACATGGGGAAGAATCGACGTATGCACCAGCTATCCCCGTTATTGCGTTCAAAGCACCTGGTCCTGCCGTAACATAAGCAACACCTAGCTTCGAGGTAAATCTTCCATATGCTTCGGCAGCCATAGATGCGGCTTGTTCGTGGTGACAACAAGTATATTTTTGACTTTCATGTTGTTGTAATGCATCTGTCAAGTGCATTATCATCCCACCAGTTACTAAAAAGACATGCTCCCCCCCTGCTTTATACAACATATCTGTTATATAATCAGCAACTCTAATTTCCATTTTTAAACCTCCTATTTTAAATTTATATTAAACTATATTTTATCTCTATTCTTTATTTTATTTACTACTTCAATTATTATATCTTCTTGTCCTGCAACGATTCCTTTTTGCCCAAGTTCAACTAAAATATCTCTAGGGTTTACCCCTGATTCATTAGCTATTCTTAAAACATGCTTTTTGAAACCTGAAAAAACACCTACTTTTCCACTTATTATGCTTAGAGAATCTGAAAACGGTAATTCCTTCGAAAATTCTTTTTCTATATATTCTGCAGCATCTAACATTTTATAGAAATCAATATCAATTTTAAAACCACTTTTATGAAGTACTGCAATTAATGATTCAAGTTGCGCATTCCCTGAGCCAGCTCCAAATCCGCGAGATGTACCATCAATTATTGTCGCACCTTCTTGTGCTGCAATTAGACTATTCGCAACTCCTAAACCTAAATTATTATGTGCATGGAAACCTACACGAATATCCAGTTTATTTACCAAACAAGATATTCGCTCTTTGACATCTTCAAGTAAATAAGCGCCTGCAGAGTCCATCAATATAACTCCCAACGCTCCATAAGACTCCATCTTTTTAGCTTCCTCCACTAACAAATTTGATGAAGCCATATGCGACATCATTAATACTCCATAAACTTCTTTACCTTTACTTCTCGCAAATTCAATATGTCTTTTTGTGATATCCGCTTCAGTGCAATGGGATGCGACTCGTACAACATCAACTCCATAAGAAATTGCAACATCTAGATCTCTTTTGATTGTAGCGAAACCAGGTATAACATGTATACCTAACTTAGTATTTTTTAAATTTTGTTTTGCAGTTACAAGCATTTCTTCATCAGTTAGTAAACTCTCTCCTACCTGAAGTGATGAAGCACCTAACCCGTTACCATGTCCAACTTCAACAATTGGAATATTTGCTCTCTCTGCTAATTTACAATACTCCTCTATCTGCCGCTTACTTAATTGATGGCCTATAGCATGGGAGCCGTCACGTAAAGTCGGATCACTTATCAATATTTCATTCATTATTTTACGTCACTCCTATTTTTTTTGCATATTCTTCAGCAATGGCTATCCCTGCACAATTAATAATATCTAGATTACCTGCATATTCAGGGAGATAATCTCCTAAACCTTTAACTTTCACCATAACTACTATTTTTTCATTTTCAATCATTGGTGGAACTATAATATTATAGCCAGGTACATATCTTGTTATGTTTGTTATTAGTTCACATAACTCTTCATTTAGTTTTTCAATATTAGGATTTTGAACTTTTGCAAAAATGGTAGTTTGCATATCAATACAAGGTTCTACTGGATTTAAATTTAATAATGCTTTAGTTCGTTTTGCATTTGAAAATTGTTTTAAACCTAGTTCTGTAGTTTCTATATATTCATCCAAATTTAATCTAGTAGCAGCTCCTGCGCTTTTTGAAGAAATACTAGAAATTACCTCGATGTAATCAACATTTGAATGGGATTTACCAATTGCATAAGCAATCGGTATGGATGCTTGTCCACCACAAGTAACCATATTTACATTATTTTCAGATAAAGCTTCATTTAAATTTACTGACGGAATACACATAGTACCTATTTTTGCAGGAGTCATATCTATAACAAATTTATTCATTTCTTTGAGTATTGAAGCATGATACTTATGATCCTCTGCAGACGTAGCATCAAAAACAATATCAAATTCGTTTGGATTATCTATTAAAGCGTTAATACTTTGATCTGATACATTAACACCTAAATCAATAGCTTTTTTGATACCTTCTGAATTTATATTCCTACCTACAAAAAGGGAACACTCTAAATATTTCGAACGAATGGTCTTTACTAATAAATCAGTACCTATTTTCCCACTACCTATTATCGCAACTTTTATTTTACTAGGATTATGTAGCATTTTTATCAAACCTCCTTGTTTCCAAAGTTAATAATTACCATCTATAAATAATGTTAGAAAATTCCAGACCTAATGACTAGTTTATCTTTTATTAAACAAGTTTTCATTCATATGGCAATCTTTTTATGTCGATTTAGAATATAGATTGATATTATTACTCTGGTAGCTTTCGATATGTAAGTAAAGATCTTTAGAAGGACTTTTCTCAAAAGTTCTCATTTAGCCGTTCAACTTTATTATATAATTCCAATTGTTGCAGACATACATCTAGCATATTTTTACCCAATTGATATTGATTCGTCCATTCTACAATCTTTTCAATCGTCATTTTTAAACACCATCTCGGTTGCCATCCTAGAAGGATTTTTGCCTTAGAGCAATCTAATTTCAAATAATTCGCTTCATGTAAAAGGGTTTCTCTTTCCACCTTATATTGCGCTGGACCATCCCACTCTTCAGTCATTTTTTGTACAATCCATTCAACCTGCTTTGCATCTTCATCATTAGGGCCGAAATTCCAGGCATCTGCATACTTTGGTCCATAATTATACAACTTCTCTGCGAGTAATAAATATCCACTTAATGGTTCTAGTACATGTTGCCATGGGCGAATTGCATGTGGATTACGTATAATGATTGTTTCATTTTTTTCTAATGAATTGATACAATCAGGGATAAGACGATCTTTCGCCCAATCACCGCCACCAATGACATTACCTGCTCTAGCAGAAGCGACAGCTACTCCATGATTATCATAATTAGCTGGATTAAAAAAGGAGCTACGGTATGACGCAGTCACCAACTCCGAACAAGCCTTACTATTTGAATATGGATCATATCCCCCCAGTTGTTCGTTTTCGCGATAGCCCCATGTCCATTCTTTATTTTCATAACATTTATCTGTTGTTACATTAATTATCGCTTTCACCGAGGTACATTTTCTAATACTCTCAAATAAATGAACCGTGCCCATAACATTTGTAGAGTAAGTATCTACTGGATCTTTGTATGATTCCCTTACTAACGGCTGCGCTGCCATATGAATAACGATTTCCGGATCAGCTTGCAACAAAGTTTTTTCCAAAAAATTTCTATCTCTTATATCACCTATAACTGAATGGATTAGCTTATTCACACCAGCTACTTCAAACAATGAGGGTTTAGTGGGCGGTTGCAGAGCATACCCAGTTACATTTGCTCCCATTGAATGTAACCAAATAGACAACCATGATCCTTTAAAACCTGTATGGCCCGTTAGAAAAACTTTTTTATTTTTCCAAAATAATGGATCAATCATATTTTTTTACCTTTATTTTCAGTTTTTTTAATCTTCCACGGTGCTTCATCTTTCTTCCATAGTTCCTCTAGATAATTTTTATCTCTCAACGTGTCCATAGGTTGCCAAAAACCAGTGTGTTTAAAGGCTTTAAGCTGTCCATCACATGCTAATTTCTCCAATGGAGCTTTTTCAAGAATTGTTTCGTCACCATCAATATAATCTAGTACTTCTGGTTCCATAACAAAAAATCCTGCATTAATCCAGCCACCATCTCCTTTTGGCTTCTCTTGAAAACCAAATACTTCATTATTCCCTCCTAATTCTAGCGCGCCAAATCGACCACTTGGCTGTATGGTTGTAACACTAGCTAGTTTCCCATGAGATTTGTGATACTCTATTAGATCTTTAATATTCACATCAGAAACACCATCACCGTATGTGAGCATAAATGTTTCATTATCAAGATAATCCTTTACTCGCTTTAAACGACCACCAGTCATTGTTTCTAATCCAGTATCTACTAATGTAACCTTCCATGGTTCAGCTGTCACATGATGGATAATTTGCTTATTTCCATTTCTAAAATCAAATGTAACGTCTGATTCATGTAAAAAATAATGTGCAAAATATTCTTTTACATAAAAAGATTTATACCCTAAACAAATTACAAAATCATTAAATCCATAATGCGAATATGTTTTCATAATATGCCAAAGAATAGGCTTACCGCCGATTTCAATCATTGGTTTTGGTTTAAGATGAGATTCTTCACTAATACGTGTTCCAAATCCACCAGCTAAAATAACTACTTTCATTTTATCACCTCAAAGTTTTGCGAATTCTACTGCTTCTATAATCTTCTTACTCATATAATCAATCATTTCATCAGTTAATCCCGGATATACACCAACTAAAAATGTATCATTCATAATCTTGTCCGTATTCTTTAAATCACTTGCAAGACGATATTCAGAAGTGACAAATGCAGGTTGCTTTGTTAAATTACCTGCAAATAGCATTCTTGTTTGAACTTTATTTTTTTCAAGATATTGAGCTATTTTATTGCGCGAAACCTTACTACCATCTTTTACTGTTAAAATAAAACCAAACCAACTAGGATCACTATTATGTGTTTTTTCTGGTAATATCAGATCTTCTTGAAGAACTATTAAATTTGACTTAAGTCGATTAAAATTATGAATTCTCCTTTCAATGAATTTAGGAAGTTTCTTTAACTGCTCTAAACCAATAGCAGCTTGCATATCTGTAACTTTTAAATTGTAACCAATATGTGAATATGTATATTTATGATCATACCCTTGAGGTAATTGTCCAAGTTGCCAATCAAAACGTTTGTTACACGTATCATCACAACCAGATGGGCACCAACAATCACGTCCCCAGTCTCTAAACGATTCAATAATCATCTTTAATTTCGGATTATTCGTATATACTGCTCCACCCTCACCCATAGTCATATGATGTGGAGGATAGAAACTAGAAGTACCAATATGACCATGAGTACCTGTTAATTTACCGTTATATTTTGCACCAAGAGCATCACAATTGTCTTCAATTACCCATAAACTATACTTATTAGCTACTTCCATAACTGTATCTAAATCAAAAGGGTTCCCCATTGTATGTGCAATTACAATAGCTTTCGTTTTGTCTGATAAGGCTTGCTCAATTTGATTTGCAGAAATATTATAAGTTCCTAAATCAATGTCCACAAAGACAGGGATTAGTCTATTTTGTAAAATTGGAGCTACAGTTGTAGGGAATCCCGCTGCAACTGTTATTACTTCATCGCCAGGTAGTAGACGTTTATCTCCTAACTTAGGTGAAGTTAGTGCCGAAACTGCTAATAAGTTTGCCGATGAACCTGAATTCGTTAGGAGTGCGTATTTTACACCTAAATACTTTGCAAAGTCGGTTTCAAATTGATTGCAGAAACGGCCTGAAGTTAGCCAAAAGTCTAAAGATGCATCTGTTAAAGCTATCATTTCATCTTTGTCATAGATTCTACCTGCATAACTTAATTGATTTTCTCCTGAAACAAATTCCTTTTTTTGATGAAATAAATCATGGAATTCTTCTACTTTGTTGAAAATCATTTTACGCTTTGCCTTTTCTAATAATTCTTGTGAAATTGAGCCTACTAAATTAATGGATTTCTCTTTTAATTCTTCAAATGTGAATTCTTCTATTTGATTAGAAATAATACTTTGATTTATATAACCCATTGTAACAACCGTTTTTTTATTACACTCTACAACTATCTGTAATTCATCTTCTATTTTTAGAATATCTCCTATTTTAACCATCGTATACTCCTATTTAGTTAAGTATTATTGAAGAGTTAATCAACATTTATATACTTGCTTAATAATAAACTTTTGTATTTTTTTAGTATGATAAGTTAACTTAAATAAATTACTTCATCTTTTATTTTTTTGAATTCTTTTTACGCATTTCACTAGTTATACTGTCGTTTCGGCTGCAAACTTAGAACTTACAAGCATTAAATTTACAGCTGTTAGAATTATTTTAGAAATCGACAGCAAAAAGTGAGTCTTGAAGATCTTGTTAATAACAATAATGTTACTACAAAAAATTATTTACTACTAAACCCCTTAATTTGATTAACTCTTAATCAACTACTTGAAATTCACCAATTATAGTATCGCATTTACCAAGTGCAGCTAATGAACTTTCATAAGACTGCCTTAATAATGGATTATCTAATATACCAAAATGATTATGTCCACCAGGCATTCCCTTACTGAGCCAATACAAATGATTACTTAAGGGATACCTTTGAATTTGTTTCACAGCTTTCACAGAGTACCCAGCATTTTTTAACAACGACTTTAATGTAAACTCATTATATAAATACAGATGACAACTCCAATATGTAAAATTGGCAAATGCCTCATTGTTGAATAATGTCAATAGAGCATCATCAGCATTAGGAACTTCTATCAATAAAATTCCATTTGGTTTCAAATGTTTCTTTAATTTCCCAAGTGTTTCTATAGGATCAACTAAATGCTCAACAACGTGAAATAAAGTAATTATGTCATATTTTTCTTCAATTTCATCTATATTAGAATAGCATTTAATTCCCTCCTCATTAATAATTTTATTTAAAGCTTTATCTAATTCAACACCATGAATTACTTCACATAGCTCATTTCCTAGGTGCAAGAAACCTCCAGCACCACATCCAAAATCAAGAACTTTTTTACCTATTATTTTATTTTTCAAATCATTAAATCGACGTCTATCATCAACAATTGATTGTTGACGATAATTCTTTATATAAACTTTGCCATTCATCATACCTGATTCTTCATAAAATTCATCTGATATATGCTCAAATGAAGACAAAAATACTAATGTACATCTCTCACATTCCAGAACTTGGATATCACTTCGATCCCTTACACGTTCAAAACGCATTTTTATTTTATCGGATCCACATAAAGAACATTTCATTGATACTCACCACTCTCTAATAATTGTCTTTCTCTCAATCAAATCTAATTTAGAAATTTCTTTTTCCTGATAATAAGAATCGCCTTTAACATGAGTTGTAGAAATCTCTTCGAAAATCGCACCTGTTTTAGATGAGAAGGAATGAATTTGACCTCGTAACACTGTTTTCATATCCCCTGGGTGCATAATGGATTTCGAACCATTTATCTCAACTTCTAAATCTCCATATAATAATTGGAATGTTTCTTCTTTTATTTTATGAAGATGACGTGGGTGTTTTTGTCCAGGTAAAACAATGATTAATTTTTTACAGTATTCGCGATTTACGATATTAATAATAATGGCTCCAATTTGTCTGAAATTTTTCATACCATAATGGTGCGATAATTCCACTTCGAAATCATTACCCAATGCAATACCCGCCTCGAACAGCATACCTTTTGCATCATGAATAACGCTTCTAGCACTTTTTATATCAGATGTATACTTTTTTTCATAAATTGGAGCGTTTACGCTATATTCTTTTGTCGCAACTAATCCATCATACATATCCCCACTGCTTAGCTGTCCTTCTTGATATGGCATCGCAAAGAATACATCATTTTCCGTAATCTTATCTCCAATTGCAATCGTTTTTTTCGCATAAACTCCTCTCATCAAAGAGTTTAATGAGTCAAGTTCTGATTGGCTGATATATTTTGTATTTTCTTTCTTCAAGCCACAAATATCTCTTGCAGTAACAATAGATTTTACCCATCTATCAGCTTGTGATGGATTCATTGAATATGTATTGAGTGTGATTGTTTCTGTCGGTAAACCTACATGACGCTCATGGATTTTTGCTCCTTTTGCTGCAGCTAACATCGAAACGATATTATCATCAGGATTTTCATGCCCTGAATACCCAATCGTAATATTTCGATAACGCTTCTTCATTCGGTCTATAAAATCTAGCTGAAGTCTTTCCATTGGTGCTGGATATTCTGCTACACAATGTAATAATGCAAACTCACAATTTCTATGAGTAAAGAAATTATATATTTTATCAATATCAGCTATTGTTTTCCCACCCGTTGAAATAATAAGGGGTTTGCCTGTAACAGCAGCAGCTTCAAGTAACGGCCAATCCATCGCACTACAGCTTGCTATTTTAATGACATCTAATCCTTGTTCAACGCACCAGTTAACACCCGTTTCATCAAATGGTGTACTCATCGCAATCATACCTTCTGATTTAATAGCATCTATTAATTCACAAAATTGCTCAAAATTTAATTTTGTACTCATAAATCTTGGTATGTGATTTATATCTGTTCTTTCTTTAAAGTCTGGGTGTACAAAGGAATCAATATCACGATATTGCAATTTCACAGCAGCTTTCACATTGTATTTTCTAGAAATTTTGCCCATCTCTTTAATGATGCTAATGCCATGTTCTACACTACCTTGGTGGCTATTCGCCATCTCAAAAATTATTAAATTATCAAATATACTCATTTAATTCATCTCCATTCTAGTAAAGAAACTATATAAATCGTTCATATGTATCATTTTATCATCGACATAAAAATCAGCATTTGGTTTACCGAACAGCAACTCATGATACTTTAAACCCCAATCTGACATCTGCTTCGCTGTTACTTCACGCCAATCTTGCTTCGTAACATATCCTCTCGCCGTAAATAAAATAATGTTATTCCCTGCATCATAAAGCTGATTAATGATATGTATCATTTTCTTATTAGGCGTTGCAAAGCGATAATCCAAATCTTCTCTAAATTCAGCTATTACACCATCGATATCAAATACAAAACGATAGTTTCCTTCCATCAAGCGTAAATACTGCTCCGCTTTTAAAAATTCATCCTCTGTGTCAATATCAAAGTTATGATTTAATTCATATCCTTTAATCTTTTGACCAGACATTGAATTTTTTTCAGTAATAACACTCGTTCTGATTATATCAATACACGCGTTTTGATAAAAAATCTTGGGCAATTGCTGTCTGGGCATATTATAAGCTTCTTCAATATCAGTAAGTAATGGTGTTAAAGTTTCATCATCATTTTTACGCCACATTTTATAGGCAATTTCTTTTGCTGCTACTATACAACGAACAGAATCTATTTGGTCATCTGACAATATTAAATCAATCATTTGATCAATATCCTGCACATTTCTAATAGGGTAAGTAGGTCTCAATTGAACGACAATATCTGGAACATACCCCTCTTCTTTTTTTAAATAGGCAAGGGCATGTTGAAATACTTCAATATCTAAAGATAAATCTCCTGAAATTTCTTTTGGTCGAAGAAAAGGAACTTCTGCACCATACTTACTCGCAATATTTGCATATTCCTCACTATCTGTACTTACAATCACACGATTTATTTTGCTTGAATTTAAAGCGTGCTCTATGGAATAGGCTAACATAGGTTTTCCATTTATAGGTCGAATATTTTTATCTCTTACACTTTTTGAACCTGACCTAGCAGGTATGATTGCAAGTATTTTTGTCATTTATATATTTCCTTTACTAATTAATTCACAAAATTGCTTTTCGTTTATCAATTGAGTCCCTTCGATTTTAGCACCATATAAAGCCGTATTATAAACTTCTACTCTAGTATCCTGAACTACACTATTAAACCATTTTAAATAGCTATAAAGTGTATTTGTTGTATTTATCTCTTTACCCGCATTACACTCTACCGTTAAGAGTTTTTCTATATCTGAAACAGTCCTTCCCGATGTTGACCCTATTACATGCGACTCGTTACTACTAAATCCCAAATCTTGACCAAATAATACAAGTCGTTTAAATTCAAGATATTCTAAAAGGCTGAATGCTAAAGTTGCTACCGAACCACCAGTATCTAGAGTTGGGTACTTTAATTCAGTTGCTAATTTTTCTGCCAATGAATAGCCATTTTGTAATAATACACATCTATTATATTTGTGATTATTTACTGTATTATTATCAGCTGTGCATAGGTAAAATAAATCTCCTTTAAATTCAAGCTCGCTAAATTGTTTCATTATTAATTGTTGGGGATCAGAAATTATGGCTGCATTAGGTGTGATTCCAGCATCTAATAACGGTTTCAATGCAGAACCTACACTCAAAATAAAAACATCTTCATTTACTTTTTTTAACCAATTTTTTGTTTCATTCAGTGAAGGACCACTAGAAACTAATGCGGCTATTTTCTTGTCTTTTAAACTCTCCTTTATAGTCATAAGTTTAAAATCATCTAGCTGAATATTAATTTTAAAGTTTTCTTCCATTAATGGAGCAAATCGTTTATATGACATTTGTTTCATTTTAATATCCATCAAAAAAGAATACAAAGGATGATCTTGCCCTATTACTGGTAGCCAAACATGTGGAATGATTACTTGATAGTCTGTATTCAATGCTAAATCACTAATATTAACGAATAATTGTATATTTTTTTTATGGCTTAATTCCATTTCAAATTCAGAACCTTTATAACAATTAAGCTCCTTTTGATCTAAAACCAAAACAATAATTTCTTTATGTGGCTCTACTAAATCTTGTAGTGCCTTCAGGTGATATCCAAGCCCTAAACCAACCAGTAGATATCCTTTTGCTTCTTGAATAAATTCTTTATCAATAAATCGTCTTGCATCTTCAACTGGCCGATATTTACTATATAAAAGAAGATTATTAACTTTTACTGTATCTTCTCCATTCTTTGCCTTTAATATCTCAAACTTCATGCTGTTGGCGTACTATCAATGTCTTGTAGTTTGGAAAAGAAAGGAGCAATTTCATATTCAAATAAATCTGCTACTAAATTGTAATCTTGAATTTGAAGACCATCATTAATTTCGCTTAAATATGATTGAATTGAATTGATAACTAAATAAACAGTAATTCCATTTTTCTCAATTAAGTTCCCTGCATCTATTAACCACATAACACCTTCTGTAAAATCTTTAATAAAATTTAATGCTTCCGTAATTTGATCTTCACGTAGTTTTTCTGCAATGATTCTACTACCAACTGGTAATTTATTAACATACTCATTGTAACTTTCAATCGTTTCTTTTAAAATATCATCCATTTTCTTTACCTCTCTCATTTCTTTTTGCTTTATCAATGGTATCTAGAGAATATTGTTTTGTTTTTTTTATTGCTTCTAATAATCTAGAGTAAAGTTCTTTAGATTGATTATACACCCTTGTATATGTTTCTATTGAACTCTCATTTAATTTTGGTTCATAGTTTCTTAAGATATCCAGAGTAATTGGATCTGTTAAATAATTCAATGATACTTGTTTTAATTTTTTATCCAAATTTTTATCAATCTTACTCAACTCTTTTAAAATGTCCTTATTAAATGTGCCTATAGTATTATTCTGGTTCAAAAATTTAAGTGCTAATTCCAATTGTTTTATCAAATAGTTATATATATTAATAATCGCATTCATTTTACTAATAAAAATTGAACTATTTATTTTTTTATAATTATTTTCTTTTACGATTTCTTTATTAACACCATGTTGTTGATAGACATATGATTCACAAAAATCAACAAAAGATAGCTGATTCATACCTTCAATCTTTGCTCCTCCCTCCGTACAATTAAAAATAGGGGAATCATGTTGCATTTTTTGATGTAGGACTTCAAAACTTTTTTTCATTGATAAAAATGGGTAATCCGTAATAACCATGCCTTCATAATACCCTGGTATTTCTATAATTGTTCTAGATTCACCAAAATCTAGATCTATCTCAGTAAAACGTTTATTACTTTCTGCATGGGATTTACCATCTGTATATGCTAAGTCTTGGCCTATAAGTGCTATTGGTCCTGACGTAATATACGCAGCTATTGAAAAGGCGAAGTTTGCGACTGATCCGCCACCACTTATGAGAGGTAGATCAATTGAAAATACCTTGTTAATATGTTCTCCATATACTTTATTACTAGCAGGTAGAAAGGCATATTTATTATTTGTGTATTCATCTTGAATTTTATAATGACTAGTAATAGAATAAATTAATTTTGATTCTATTTTCCTTATATCTTTAAAATGATTATAGTTTGCAAGCCCTCCATCTATAGTCACAATATAATCTGGCTCAATTTCATTAGCAAGAAGCGAATTAATGGTGGAACCAGCCGCTATTATAATTACTTGATTTTTTATTTCCTTTAACAGTGACAACTGTTTAGTTAGAGAAGGACCACCCGATGCTAAGATTACTGGACAGGTATATATATTTTTTAAATTTCCCAACGGATTATCTTGGCTTACATTAAATAAATTTTGTATATAATTTTCCTGCCAATTGTCTGAAAACAGCCTTATAGTATTTTCTTGAACTTGAAGCATTCTTTGTACTTCTTTTATTATTTCTAAAACCCTTTTCATTTCGTTTGGAAGAACTTTATCATAGTTAGGTGAACAAATTACCTTTATTTTTCTACTTAAATTTCTAAGAGCACCAGCAATTAATACTTCTAATTCATTTTTTTTAAGTTCATGAATAATTGTAAATTTACCTATTTTTTCTTCTGCATTTATTAATGGGTATATGGGATCAATAATAATTAGTTTTGTTGCATCTTCAATTTTTTCATATAATACCTCTGCTAAATATCCTAAACCGTATCCAAATAAAATATATACATAACCCTGTTCAAATTCTTTTTCAACTATTCTTGAAGCTTCTTGAATCGGATCATATTTACTATGTAATAAATAACCATTCACTGTAACTGACTCTAGATTATTTCTAGTCTTTATGTATTCAATTTTATATTCTGACAAAATGTCTCACCTCAATTACTTTATCGTCAAAATTCGAAAAAAATAAAGGAATCCGTTCAAATATTGAACGGATTCCTTAAAAATTTAATTAGATGAAATTATTATCGTAATAATTGAAGTACGCCTTGTGGTTGTTGGTTTGCTTGAGCTAACATAGATTGTGCCGCTTGCATTAAGATGTTGTTTTTAGTGAAGCCCATCATCTCTTTAGCCATGTCTGTGTCACGAATACGTGATTCAGCAGCTGTTAAGTTTTCAGAAGTTGCACCTAGGTTATTGATAGTATGCTCTAAACGATTTTGGATTGCACCTAATTTAGAACGCTCAGTTGATACTGATTCAAGTGCAGTATTAATAGTTGTGATTGCCGCATTAGCACTACTTTGTGTTGTAAGATCAATAGAAGCTACTCCTAATGATGTTGCACCCATGTTTGCAATTGAAAGCGTAAGATTTTGTGATTCATTCGCACCAATATGGAATACTTTTCCTGAGAATGAACCGTTTAATAGATTTTGCGTATTGAACTCAGTATCAGTTGAAATACGAGTAATCTCTGTTGCTAAAGCATCAATTTCTTTTTGTAATGCACCACGGTCAGAAGATACGTTTGTATCGTTCGATGATTGTACTGCTAATTCACGCATACGTTGTAGAATTGCATGTGTTTCATTAAGAGCACCCTCAGCTGTTTGGATTAAAGAGATTGAATCTTGAGCGTTTTTAGTCGCCATGTCAAGACCACGGATTTGCCCGCGCATTTTTTCAGAAATTGCTAAACCAGCAGCGTCATCGCCAGCACGGTTTACTTTGTAACCAGAAGATAATTTCTCAAGGTTTTTAGATGCTTCCGTGTTGTTGAAAGAAAGGTTACGGTGAGTATTTAAAGCTGAAATGTTGTGTTGAATTCTCATTTAGAATTCCTCCTTGAATGTTTGTTTTGTCATCCCACATCCATGTGGAATATCGGATTAGGTAGTATGTACTTCCTGCCCCTTACAATCTATATATCGTAATTAGTTGGAAATGTTTAATAGTTTTTCGAAAGTTTTTTTATTTTTTTATGTATTAGATTACAAGTTTTAAATTTCAGCTTAACTAAAGCACATATGCTTTAATTCTTCTTTAGCTGTTCTAAGAAATTTGATGATGTTGATAAAGCTTCCTTATTCTGTGCTTGGATAGCTTCAAAAACTTCGGAGCGATGTACTTTCACTGTTTTTGGTGCAACAATGCCTATTTTAATTTGTTCACCATCTACTGCTAATATTTTAATTTCTATTTGATCACCTATCATTATAGATTCATCTTTTTTTCTTGAAAGTACCAGCATTATTTCGCACTTCCTTCCAACGTTTGCATTGGGTATCGTAGTGGGTAGTGCTTATTATCTTGTAGAACAATTTGCTTACCGAGTTTTTTATCCATATTTATGATTAAAGGGGCTAGCAAATTAATAGTAGAATCCTGGAAAGTTTCCTTTATTGTAACAACAGCATATACAAGAGCATCCTCTTCTTTTTCAATTTGTAGTTGCTCACGATCCTCTTCACTAATATCAAAGCTATAGTCTTTTTTAAAGACAAAAGGATAGGCTATTATAAAGCCAATTTCCATTTGATCAACTGATTGTAGTAATACTAATGGAAGATTTGCATCAATAGGTAGTAAAATGAATTTTTTATAATCTTCAAAACCTAATAAACCTTGCTCAAATGTTAGAATTTCTTGTTTTTCAATTTCGATTTCACCTAAAAATTTAGTAGTTATTTTCATTCTTTCATACGCTCCTTAAATAATGACGTCAATGTTAACATCTGGTCTTTGTATCATTGTACTAGTTACTTTACCAGGTGTGTAGTCATGAATAGGTTTGTTCACCTTTGCGCCAATTATTGGTTCTCTTCTTTCTATATTGATGTCTGTAGTACCTGGTGTATAGTCCACTCTAACAGAGCCTACAGAAGGTACAAATTTTATGTTAAATGGCACACGATGAGGACCATGGTTTTGTTTAGCGATATTTTGAATAATCGCACGTCCTTGTCCTTTACCTGCATTCTCCATTAGTTGACGTCCCTCACTTGCTCTACGGGCCATCCCCTCTAATGCCCCTTGTTTGCCCTCCTCAGCATAGTTTGCACTTGATTCTAAAGGACCTAACATCCCGATATCCCTTCTTGCTTGAGAAGAGTCGATTTGTAAAACTCCTCTAGTTGTACGAATCTCCAAGATAGCTGCTGGTTGTTCAATCGTTTGGGTAGCTTTCGGCTGTTCAATAGATTGTTGAGGTTTGTTAATTTCAAGCTCTATCTTTGCATCAATTGTCTGAATTTGAATTTGTGGAATTCGCATTATAATTCTCCTTTCAAGAAAAGCGTTTGAACAAATTGTTCAAACGCCTTTTATTAATTAGCGGATAAAATCCACTAGTGTTTGTTGAATAATTTTTGAACCTACTGAAAGTGCAGCCTGATGAATAGATTCATGAGTCACCATTTCTGTAATAGCTTTCGCATAATCGACAGACTCATTATCTCTTAGCTGTTTTGTCACATTAACCTCACGGATACCTAGACGATTTTCCATCATCTCTACACGATTTTGACGAGCACCGATATCAGCTTGTGCCTCAAGGACTTTATTATGCATTGTTGTAATATCATCATTTGTACTGGATGATGAAACACCACCAAGCATATTACCTATTTCTTCACCAGTTTTTGTTGAATCTCCTAGTAAGTCCGAAATTTTCCCCATCATATCATCTAGATCTTTAAATAAATCATTACCTGGTGTATTTACTGGGATTTGAATGCCATCATATATTTCAATATTCACTGCATTACCGTTAATAGCAGGATCAACTACTTTACCACTTCCTCCTGGTACAAACAACGGCTGATTTGTATTTGTTCCACTAAATATGTAACTACCACCAATATTCGTATTTCCTACATCCTGTAATTGCTGACGAATTTGATCAATTTCACTTTTAACCTTTTCACGTTCTTCAGGTGTATTTGTATCATTTGCTGCTTGAATAACCAGTTCACGAACTCGCTTCATCTGCTCACCTACCTGATTTAGAGCTTCATCAGTAGAATCTAACCAACTTCCTGCCGTAATCATATTACGTGTGTATTGTTCTACTTTAGCTAAATCTCGGCGATAGCCCATTCCTTTTACTGCAACTACTGGGTCATCAGATGGACGAGTGATCTTTGAACCAGAATTGATTTGATCTTGAAGCTTAGACATTTTACCATAGCTGATATTTAAATTGCGTAGCATGTTACTTGATAGCATTGATTGTGTTACACGCATCTTGTATAAAACCTCCTTCTTATCAGTTGGAGAAAGTATCTCCATTAATTACTCTTAATTTTTTTCTATCGTTATAATCCAACTCGGCCCATACCGTTAATAATTTTATCCAATGTTTCATCGACAACCGTAATCATACGTGCATTTGCATTATACGCCTGTTGGAAAGTAATCATATTTGTCATTTCTTCATCTAACGAAACAGCACTTACAGAATCCCGGCTTTTGAACACCATTTGAAGTTGGGATTCAGACGAGGCTGCTAAACGTAATGCTTCTTCACCATCTACACCAACTTTACCGACAATCGCTTGATAGAATGATTGTAAGCTTGCATTATCTATATCTGCATATAATTTATGCTGCATATTGGCAAGCTCGTAAGCATTTTTACCATTTCCTTCTTCTGTCGGGTTAGACGATGCTGCTAAAAGATTAGGATTTTTTTTGATATCCTCATTAACCTTAATTCCACCAGCACCAGTTCCTTCAAAGAAAACGCCACCTGGCTTAGAAGCATTGATGATGTTTCCGTTCGCATCTTTTTCTTCAAGGGTATATCCTTTTGCATGCTGCGCATTGAATTCTTTAATAAATGCATTAGCCAGTTGATCTAATTTTTGTAAAGTTTCCGAGTAGTATCCTTTAATATCGCCGCCTGCACTTTGATAACCAAACGAATTAATGAGTGAAAGTAATTTCCCTTTTGATGCTTCAAAGTCTTGCTGTTTAATGGCTGTTTGTGTACTAGTGACAGCACCAGCTTCGTGTGCATCTAAAGATTCCAATCCTGTTAATTGTAATTCAGAGAAAGAATTTGTAATATCGTCGCCTGTCACCTTCGTACCATTCGTACCCATTGCTGTGAACTGAGCGAAATCTTTACCGTTTACTAAATCTCTGACAACACCATCTGCGCCTTTAAATGTAATTTTTAAGCTGCCCTCTGCAACCTCTGATGCTAAACCACCAGAAGGAATACGTTCAATTGATACCGGGATATATTCATTTAATTTATCGACTAACGTATCACGAACATCATATAAATCATTTGGTACATGTCCACTAGGTTCAACCTCTTGAATCTGTTTATTAACAGCAGCGATCTGTTTAAGGATGGTATTAATTTGAGTTGTCGAAACATTAAGCTCATTTCCAAGATTACCTTGAATCATTTTTAATTGCTTATCAAGATAATTAAAGGATTCAGCTAAGTGCTCTGCACGACTAATGGCTACTTGACGAGAAGCCCCGTCCGCAGGCTTTGTCCCCAAATCTTCAAGTCCCTTCCAGAACTGTTCAAAAGCCTTATCTAAACCAAATTCCGAAGGTTCATTCATAACATCTTCCATTTGGGCAATGGCATTTGTTCTAGATTCCCAGTAACCTAACTTATTCGTCTCTTGACGATATTGGCGGTCGATAAATTCACTGCGGATACGTTGAATCGAACTTGCTTCCACCCCAGTACCAAGATGTCCTGGATAAGTTGGTTGGTTTAATCCAGCAGTGGGAAAACCAGGTGTTGCCTGCATGTTTACTCGTTGGCGTGAGTAGCCTAATGTGTTGGCGTTGGAAATATTATGTCCTGTTGTATATAAAGCTGTTTGTTGTACGAAGAGGCCTCGTTTACTTGCTTCTAGCCCCATAAATGTTGAGCGCATGTTTCTTCCTCCTTTGTTAGGCTTGTGAATCGAAATATGATTTTTTTGCTATGTTATTTGTGCCGAGCACCTCGTTGCTAGAGTAGTTCATTTGCTCTGTACGAGGTCTTACGGCATCTAATGTTAGGTTGACGATTTGTAGTGATTGGAACACGAGCTTTTGATTTAAGTCATTTTGTGTGCGTAGGTCATTGATAATTTGCAATAGGCGATCGCGAACTACTGATAATGTTGCTTTGTCCGTTTGTTGTTCAGCAGCCTCGATGACGTCCGCGACAGTTGTTTTGTCAGTTGAAGCAAGTCCCTTTGCTTCAAGGTAGTCCGTTACCTGTTTCTGACGCTGTTGTTCGAGCTTATCGATGGCCGCTACGTGTGCCTGCTCATCCTTGAGCAATTGGTCTAGCGCTTCGATATCGCCAGCTTTAATGATCTCTGTTTTTTTGAAGGCTAGTTCAAGTAAGCTTTTATGCATTCTCTCTAGCATCGTTAATGTAGAATTAATCGCTTCTACAGACATTTCGCTATACACCCTTTCTGCTATACCCTAGAAACGATAATATTTCAGCATATCCTCAGCTACTTTACGAGCATCGACTTTGTATTCTCCAGAATCAATGTCTTTTTTCAGCTGTTGAACACGGTCAGCTCGCTCCGTATTGTAGGTTGAAACGCTTTTCATGTCTTGAGCAGCTTTTGAAATTTCGATTTTATCTGCAAAAGATGTTTTGTTTGTATCGGATTTAACATTGCGAACCTGGTTTTTATAGGCGTTCACTGCATTAATTCCATAAGATGTAATTTTCATCTTGAAACCCCCCGTCTAAAAATCTTATCTTACTATTATTTCGGATTGTCTCACATAATGTTAAGTTTTCACATATAAAAAAGTGTGCTAATTTTGTTTAAAATTAACACACCTTCAATTATTAACGTTTTCGGTCTGCGTGATATGTGACACGATCGCGTTGCTCTACACTATCACGGAATTCCTTAGCCGCTTCAAAAGTACGTAAATCAGCTTTTAATTCATCCTGACATTTTGTGCAAAGCTTGCCTGTCGTCGTCAGATGACCACAGTTATCACATGGGTAGCCTAAGTTAGGAAACATCGCTGGTTGCAAGCGACCTTTACGCACCCATTTATATAATAGCTCTTCCTCTGCTCCCGTCGCTTCTACAATACGCTCCACTGTTGCAGCACGGTTCTCACGTTTACGTAGGAAGCGATATACGATTTGATACAGTTCTTCTTCTGATTGTGCACATTTATGACAAACTTCCCGTACCCCTGTATAATTAAAAAACTCATTACATTTTGGACAATTTCGAACCTCTGCCATCTACTTTTCCTCCTCTAGCAAAATATCTTATCTACGCCTACTAAACTCTTCATCTATTATACATAATACATTGGAAAATTCATCCTTCAATTAATGTGAAGTATTGGACATTTTTTGCACCTGCTTGCATTAAAACATTTGCAGCATGCTGTAATGTGGTTCCTGTAGTTTTTATATCGTCAAATAGAAGGTAATCTTTATCCGCTACATTTGCGCCCTCCTTTAAACGAAATAGTGGTGCTACACGTAAGCGCTGTTCTCTATTTTTGGAGCCTTGTGTTTCCGTTGTGGTCTTTTCGAGCAGCTGAATATAAGGTATGTCTGCTGCCTTTAATAATTCATTAGTATGCGAGAAGGTACGCTCCTGCTGTTTGAGGAGATGCATGGGAATCGGTAGAATCATCGCCTTTTCTTTATTGAAACGGGTATACAGCTCCTGCCGAAATACTTTTGCCAGAGCTACATCTTGTAGAAATTTAAATTGGTGTAAATAGTCTTTCATAGCCTCATTATATTGATAGAGTGCTGTAATGGACTGTGAATGCTTAAAGCGAGCAGTGCATCTTATACATATAGTTGGAGTAAATTGCTTTATTAATAACGATTTCCAAGAAACTGAGGTTTTTAATAGCTGTGAGCATAATAAGCAATGGGATTCTGTTTTATTCATTGAGGAAATCCTTTCTTATTATAAAAGAGGATTTTCGCACATGCCTCATCCATCTCTGTCGTGATGCCATGGTGAAAGAATACGATGTTCCCATTTGGATATTGATTATTTCGTCCAACTCGTCCAGCTATTTGAATTAGCGCACTTGCGGTAAATATGGAGGATTCTGCCCCAACAACCGCCACCTGCACATTACTAATGGTGATACCCCTCTCTAATATGGTAGTTGTTAAAAGTCCTGGTAATTCATTATTTCGGAGCATCTCTACTTTCTCTTTCCGATCCGGATCTTCTGCATGCACAGCGAGGATATTTTCATTTACTAGCTGAAATAGAGGCGCTGCTTTATGCATGAGGGCGATCGTAGGGAAAAATAGTAAGAATGGTTCCTTTCGTTCAAGGCGTTCTTCTGTCCATTTTATTAACTTTTTAGGGATTTTTCCTTGTTTGAAGCTTTTATTGTAACCCCATAAAGCACAAAACTGAGGAACTGGTAATGGATGATTGTGAAAGCGTTTGGGGATGAAGGAATAGCTTTCATGTTGGAAGGCATTGAGTAAATTCTGTGATGGCGTTGCTGTAACAAATACGATAGGTGCCTCTTTCTTTTTAGCCTTTGTCACTGCTCTTTGTAGAGTTTCATCTATAGTATAAGGAAAAGCATCTGCCTCATCTACGATCATGACATCAAAGGTGCTCTCAAATCTATAGAGCTGATGAGTTGTGGCAATAATAAGCTGGGCATAAGCATTTTGCTTCGTTACACCACCATATAATGCATGAATAACTGTCTTAGGGAATACATGTTGAAAGCGTGGATATAGCTCTAATACTACATCCGTGCGCGGTGTAGCAATACAAACACGTAAACCCCGCTTTAATGCATCATGAACAGTTGGAAAAAGCAATTCCGTTTTTCCTGCCCCACATACAGCATGAATAAGATGGGAGCGTTTTGCTTGTACACTTGCTAGCATCTCGCTTGCAGCCTGCTGTTGGAGCTTTGTCAACTGCCCTTCCCACTTTAATATATGCCTTCTCATTTTAATTACTTGAGGGCCTGTCCATACCATCAACTGCGTACAGCTACTCACCCTGCCCATTCGAATACAATGTCGACAATATAAACATTGCTGCTGACATTTTGAACAATCGAATATCGTGAATAAATGTGGGTCTATATTGTGGCAACGATTGCATTTGGTGACGGGCGTCAATTCAATTCCTTCTATTATACGGAAGTAATTTTGCTTAATTGCTCGATCAATATCTATAGTTGAAAATGGAGAATGATGCTTTAACCAAATACGGCCCTCATGAAAATCCCGTAAAGCTGGTGGTAATAGCCAACCTTTATATCTCAAAATGATCTCTCCCTTCATAGAAAAAAGCCTCTACTTTGCGTAGAGACTTTCATCGGTTACATTTATTTTTTGGTCCAACCTAAGCCCATTGATCCTTCTCCTAAATGAGTACCAATAACAGGACCAAAATAGCTTAATTTAAAGTTGACGTTCGGGTACGTTGCAGCTAATTGTTCTAGCCATTCTTGCGCTTCTGCTGGGCAATTGCCGTGAATGACCACAGCATCCATGGCATCATATTTTTTAGCATCCTCTGCTAGCAGTTCCTCCGCACGCTTTAAAGCTTTTTTACGTGTTCGGATTTTTTCAAAAGGAACAATTACCTTGTCCACAAAATGAAGGACAGGTTTCACTTGTAAAAGGCCACCGATTAAGGCTGCTGCAGAAGATAAACGCCCACCACGTTGTAAATGTGCTAAGTCGTCTACAATGAAGTAAGCACGAATATACTGCTGCATGTCCGCCAATGCTGCAAGTATTTCTTTGGCTGAATAGCCCTCTTTCGCCATTTCACCTGCTCTTAAAACGTAAAAGCCTTGAACAGCACAGGATATTTCACTGTCAAAGGTATACACATCAATACCTTCCACCATTTCACCTGCCTGCACTGCACCTTGATATGTTCCACTAATTCCACTTGATAGATGGATAGAAATAACCTCATCGTAATCCTTTGCTAGCTCATCGAAAAGAGCGACAAATTCTCCGATTGGAGGCTGTGTTGTTTTGGGAAATTCTTTGGCTCCACGCACCTTATCATAAAATTCAGATGCTGTGATATCTACTTCTTCTGCAAATAATTGGCCTGAAATATTAACGCTTAAAGGTATCATATGGATGTTTAAGCGTGCACGTTCCTCAACTGTATTATATGCAGTACTATCTGTTACGATTGCCGTCCTCATCTATGTCCACTCTCCTATGTTTCATAGTTTACAATCTATTTCATCTTGGTGCAATTGTTGTTGGGTTTCTCACAGATTTAGAATGAAAACAAAAAGAAATGAATGTGATGAAGGACGAACGTATATTTTACGTTTTGGTCATTCGACAATGAGCTAGTAGCTAAACTAGCCTCCATTTCACATTCATTTCCTATGTATAGTAGGCGTATCTTCACTCAATTCTATGTTGAATGAAGATCGCTCCTCTTAATTGCCTGTACTTGACTGTGAATCATCGCCAATATAAAAGACGCTTGTCACTTTCCAATCATCATCTTCTTTGACAAAGACCGTTACCTGTCGTCCTGCGCTTTCATGCTCGACATTTGTTTCGAGTTGAAGAGAATGCATTTTCATGTTGGCAAATACTTGAGCTTCTTCTGACCCGTATTTGGCAATCGTTACATTTTCGACATCACGCTTTATATCAAATTGATCGAACACTTCTGTTGCATATGTTTTTTCTTCATCATATTTAAAGCCCTTTGGATTTTTCGAAATCGTTTTCATATAGCGGTCGATTTCCTCCGCATTTAGGGCTGCAATATATTCATCGAAAGAAGCTAAAATAGCTTTTTCATCTGCTGCTGGTACGTTTTCTGCTTTTTCTACATTACCGCCCATCATCTCAAAGCCAACGGTACCATCCTCTATTACCTTTTCTCGATCGTCATCACTAATCTTCTCTTCTTTATTACCACATGCAGTTAAAGTGAATACAAATAAAATTATAACTGCTAGAAAACTTTTCTTTAACATCACAAAACCTCCCGCGCATATTGTAGCATATAAATGCTGTCGTAGGAATTTTGTTGTGCTTTTTCAACATTTAGGTGCTACATCTTCCTTATGACGCATTCGGCAGTAAAATGTTGCATGATCTGACAGTTTCCATATTTAATACCTACTAACAGGACGAAAGAGCAATGTTACAAATTTGTGAAAGGCGATCCAATATCTTTAACAGGCCATTCAAATAGTTACTAAAAAACAATAAAAAACTGTTTTAAAAACTACTTCTATACAAAGTAGCTTTTAAAAACAGTTTTAAACATTATCGTACTTCAACCCAACCATTTTTAATGGCTGTTACAACGGCTTGTGTACGGTCATTCACATTCATTTTTTGTAAGATGCTTGATACATGGTTTTTAACTGTTTTTTCAGAGATAAACAGTGTCTCACCAATTGTACGGTTTGATTGACCATCTGTTAATAGCTGTAATACTTCACATTCACGTTTTGTTAGTAAATGGAATGGACGGCGGATTTCCGTTTGGTGGAAGTTACCTTTATTTTCGTGTTCTGAAAGTCTTTTGAACTCTGCCACTAAATTTTTTGTTACTTTTGGATGTAAGTAAGATCCACCGTTTGCAACAACTTTAATAGCCTCCACGATTTCATCTGCATCCATTTCTTTTAGCATATAGCCAAGAGCGCCTGATTTTAATGCATGTGTCACATATGTTTCATCATCATGGATGGACAGCATAATGACCTTCGCATCAGGAAATTCATTAATTAACTCTGATGTTGCTTCTACGCCATTTTTGCCTGGCATGTTGATATCCATCAGTACTACATCTGGTTCGTTTTCAGCGTATAATGTTACTACATCAGTACCATCATCACCTTCTGCTACTACGTCAAACGTATCTTCAAAATCTAAAATACGTTTTACTCCTTCACGGAATAGCTGGTGATCGTCTACAATAATAATCTTTGTCATTTGTCTTTACCCCCTAAATTTCTGCAACAGTTACTTTACTTCTAACGGAATTTTAAATAACACCGTTGTACCTCGGTTGATTTCACTAGTAATAGTAATTGTACCATTTAAAATTTCAATTCGTTCTTTCATTCCTAAAATCCCAAAGGAATGGTCTTTCACTACTTGTTGGTCAAAGCCTATACCATCATCTTTAACAACGATATTAACAGCATCTTTTAACCATTCAAGCTTGACCCAAATGTCTTTACATTTTCCATGCTTCATGGCATTTGTTACACACTCTTGCACGAGTCGGAAAATGGATACTTCGTAATTGGAAGGTATACGTTTTTCTGTACTTCTCGATTGGAAATGAATGTCGACACCTGGATTATATTCAGTGACTGTTGATAAATACTTCTTTAATGTCGGAATAATTCCCAAATCATCAAGTGCCATTGGTCGTAGATCATAAATAATACGTCGCACCTCAGATAATGCGTTTCGCACCGTTTTCTTTAAATCAGCAATTTCTGCTAATGCATTTTCTATGCCTTTTTCACGATACGTTCTATCTATTAAATCAGTGCGCATTAGTACATTTGCAAGCATTTGAGCAGGTCCATCATGAATCTCTCTGGACAAACGCTTACGCTCCTCTTCTTGAGCTGCAATAATACGTATCCCAAAATCTTGCTTCATTTTTGCTTGTTCAAGCGCTAAACCAACATTTTTTAAATCTGAAGTTAAGTAATTCAAAACGACATTTACCTGATTGACAATATGATCAGCACGTTCAATCGTATCGAGTAATCCTCTTAATCTTCTCTCTAGATCATCTCTTTTATCGCGTAGCTGTTTTTCTTGCGTTCTAATAACGGAGAGCTTTACTTGAAAATCATGTGCAGTTTCATATGCTTCTCTAACTTGTTCTTCGGTATAATTATCAAAAGCTTTACTTACTAAGACAAGTCTTTGTTTAGCAAGCTGCGTACTTTTTTCCAATGCATCGCCTTCATCAATTACAATTGATATTTGTTTTCGAACAATTTCTAGCTCTTTTTGCATATCTTCAAAGCTTCTACGGCTTTGTTCGCTTATAATAAAGATATCATCCTTCGAGCTCATGATTGTATCTAACATTCGATTAAAAATGTCATCAAGCGACTTTAAATCGAAGGTATCATTTGAAAACATACTATACTCCCCAGTCTAATGTCTTATGATTACTTACTATTTTAATAGACCAAATTCTTATATTCCATAGTCTACACCTATTATAGCATTACCATGCTAAAATTTAATGCTTTTTCTTTACGAAAATTATAGAATAGAACTCTAGTTAAAAGGAGATTGATACGGATGAGAGAAAACTATTTAACAGTAAAAGGATATGGTGAAAGCGAAATTGTTATTTCTAAATCCCGCTTTCTCACTTATATAGAACGTGCAGAAACGGAAGAGGATGCAATTTCTTTTATAGATCGTATAAAAAAAATGCATCACAACGCAACACATAATTGCTCAGCCTATATAATCGGCGAACATGATAACATTCAAAAAGCGAATGATGACGGGGAACCTAGCGGTACGGCTGGCGTCCCTATGTTAGAGGTCTTAAAAAAACAAGGCCTAAAAGATACGGTCGTCGTTGTGACTCGCTATTTTGGAGGCATTAAACTTGGCGGTGGCGGTCTTATACGTGCATACGGAAAAGCAACAACAGAAGGTCTTATTGCCGCACAAGTAGTTGAACGCAAGCTCCATCATTTTATGAAGGTTGCCATTGATTACACATGGCTTGGGAAAGTGGAAAACGAAGTAAGAGGTTCGTCCTATTCGTTGGAGGACATCCGTTATTTAGAGGGTGTCGAAATCATCGTCTCTGTGCTAAAAGAAGAAGAGGAACAGTTCCGAAGCTGGATGACAGAAATCACGAATGGACAAGCATCCATCACATTCGAAGATGCTCAATTTATAGAATTTATTGTCAAATAAATAGTTTTAATTGTCGAAACTAAATATGCATAGTATAATTTTTTTGTTAGGCTATTTTTATGGACCACACGTTTACTTCTTTAGTAATTGAATAAAATTTAGCTTTATCGCATTATTATTCCCAATAATAAGAGGAGAATATATCCAATATGAAAAAAAGATCTATTAATAAGTTCAAAAAGAGATCTTCTAAAGCTTCCTTAATTATAAAAGTTACACTACTCCTAGTTGCTAGCTTAGTGATTTGTGTTACTGCTTATGGTGTTTACCTTACAAAACAGGTAGAGCATGCGGCAAACTCAGCCCATGAAGTATTAGAAGGTCGGGAAGTTTCTAAGCTCCGTGAGGAAAAAGTAGAACCGGTACATGATAATGTTTCTATTTTATTTGTCGGAGTCGATGATAGTGATAATCGTGGACAAGGTTCTGATCATTCACGTTCGGATGCGCTTATTTTAGCAACGTTAAATAATAAAACACATACCATTAAAATGTTAAGTATCCCTCGTGATTCTTACGTTTATATTCCTAAAGTGGGTTATAAAGATAAAATCACTCATGCTCACGCGATGGGTGGAACCCTTACTACGATTGAAACAGTAGAACAATTATTCGATATCCCAATCGACTACTATGTACGTATGAACTTCAATGCTTTCATTGATGTTGTCGATGCTTTAGGCGGTGTTGAAGCAGAAGTACCGTATGCCCTACACGAATTAGACGAATTTGATAAGTTTACAATCAATTTACAGCCAGGACTACAGCATTTAAATGGTAGTGAGGCACTGGCTCTTGCAAGAACACGTAAACAAGATAGCGATATCGAACGTGGTAAACGTCAACAGGAAATTCTTTCAGCTATAATTAAAAAAGTAGCATCTGTTGGTTCCATTACAAAGTATGATGATGTAATTAAAGCACTTGGTGATAATATGAAAACAGATATGACATTTACTGAAATGAAGTCCTTCTTGTCATACTTATCAAAAGGCGCTCCACGTATCGATGCTTTAACTTTGGAAGGTACAGATGATATGTCTACTGGTATTTATTATTACCAGCTAAATCAGGATTCTGTGGAAGAAACAAAGGAAATATTTAAAAACCATCTTGGCCGAAATGAAGAATCATCAAGCCTAACATCAAGTGGTAGCAATAATACAGGAACTGATAGTGCTGCTAGCGATGAAAATTCAGTTGTCGAATAATCAGTTCGTATAACAATAAGACCCTTCAGACCATAGACAAAATTTTGTCTATGGTCTTTTTTGCTTCTAGCCAAGGCCATTTTTAGTATAGCTCTTCTTTTCTTTTCCATACGTCATAATGACCATACGGCAGATTTATAGATGTTACTTCTTTTCCCTTAAACCGTTACTTTAAACAGCTCTCAGTTAGTGATAACAACCAACTCACCCCCATAATGAGCATATGCATTGCAAATCAACGATTTAGTTCTCTCGTCTCATTTATATGACTCCCTTATCAACTATCAACTTCAACCATTGTCCTCATAGCTTCCTGCCATGCTCAAAGTCGAAATTCTAGGTTGAACGAAATGAGTGAAGCAGTTCGACCTAAATCCGCCGTAGTGAAAATCAAAAAAAGACTAAAGACAAACTCAACTTTTTTGAGTGTGTCTTTAGTCTTTAGTATGTAACAAAGCTCTATTTACTAAAGCTTCGTACAAAATTCAATAGTGGTTTGTAGTTTTTACCAGCAAGTCCGATGATTTCTACAAATATTTCAATGGCTGTTAGGATGACGGCAACAAGTAAAATTGCTCCCCATACTTTTGCCATTGAGAAAATAATAGCTGCTAACCCAAACATCACAGCAATTCCGTAAATAAGAAGTACCGTTTGACGATGTGTGAAGCCCATATCCAGTAAACGATGGTGTAAGTGGGATTTATCTGGATCAGACCATTTCTTCTTCATACGGACACGACGAACAATTGCAAAGAACGTATCAGAAATCGGTACACCAAGAATAATAATTGGGATGATTAAAGAAACGAACGTAACATTTTTAAAACCAAGTAGCGCTAGTACAGAAATCATAAATCCAAGGAATAGTGCTCCTGTATCACCCATAAAGATTTTAGCTGGGTGGAAGTTATAAAATAAAAAGCCAAGTGAAGCTACAGCTAAAATGGCTGCTATCGCTAAAACAAACATATTACTCATAATAAATGCCATGACTGCTAATGTAATCAGCGCTATCGTGGAAACACCCGCCGCTAGACCATCTAAGCCATCAATTAAGTTTACTGCATTAGTTATCCCGACAATCCAAATAATTGTTAATGGAATACTTAGCAAACCAAAATCTAATGTTCCTAAAAACGGTAAGTTTACCATATCGATTTGAATGCCACCTACAAAAACAATAATGAGTGCAGCACCTAGCTGACCGACCATTTTTGCTTTAGCAGAAATCTCACGCATATCATCAACAACGCCTGTTGCAACTATAATACAAGCACCAATAATAATCGCTATTAAATAATCGCTATTGCCATTTTTAGTATGAATTAAATACGAATATAAAATCGTTACACCAATTATAAATGCAAGGAAAATAGCCAAACCACCAAGTCTTGGCATAATTCGAGCATGTACTTTTCGATAGTTTGGTGCATCCACTGCACCTATTCTAAACGCTAAACGTTTCACTAATGGAGTTAACAAAATGGATGCAACGAATGCTGCTATTAAAGACACGTAAATCATGTCTCTCCTCCTCAAAAAAATAATCTACATTGAAATCCAAATTGATTATAGCACGAACAAGCATTGAAATATACTTTTTCTAAACATTTTCCACGATTTCACAAATATTTTGTACATTTTAGCATTCATAGATTCCTATATAGTCAATTGTAGTCACCATAAGTAAAATTTGATAGAATAATGGTGTGTCTAGCATTTAGACAACATTAAAGGAGCGTATATTTCATGTTCTCAATTTTCAAAAGTAACAAAGAGCAAACGAGTGCTCGTCAATTAAAACGCTACTACAAAATAGTAGATCAAATTAATAATCTTGAAGAAAAGTATGTTGATAAGTCAGATGCTGAATTACGAGAAATGACTTTTATTTTCAAAAATCAATTAGAACAAGGTGAGCCTATTACATCGATCATCCCAGACGCATTTGCTGTTGTACGCGAAGCCTCAAAGCGTGTATTAGGAATGCGTCATTTTGATGTGCAGCTTATCGGTGGTCTAGTGTTAACAGAAGGTAATATTGCTGAAATGCCTACAGGTGAAGGTAAAACATTAGTTGCATCTCTTCCCTCTTATGTACGTGCATTAGAAGGTAAAGGCGTTCATGTCATTACTGTCAATGATTACCTAGCAAAACGTGACTTTGAGCTTGTTGGTCAAATCCATCGTTTCCTTGGCCTAACTGTTGGTTTAAATATTCCGATGATGGAAGCTGATGAGAAAAAAGAAGCCTATAATGCAGATATTACATATGGTGTTGGTACTGAATTTGGTTTCGACTATTTACGGGACAATATGTCCTATAGCTTAGCAGATAAAGTACAGCGTCCTTATCATTTCGCCATTATTGATGAAGTGGATAGTGTATTAATCGATGAAGCTAAAACACCACTAATTATCGCTGGTAAAATGCCTTCAAATGATGAATTACATCGCATCGCTGCTATGTTAGCTAAACGTTTCAAAAAAGATGAAGATTATGATTTCGATGATGAAACAAAGGCTACTTCCCTAACAGATAAAGGTATTGAAAAGATTGAGGCTGCTTTCGATGTTGAAAATCTGTATGATTTAGAACATCAAACACTCTTCCATTACGTCATTCAAGCGGTACGAGCTCATGTCATGTTTAAACGTGATGTAGATTACATTGTCAAAGATGACAAAATCGAGCTTGTCGATATGTTTACAGGTCGTATTTTAGAAGGTCGCTCACTTTCTGACGGTTTACATCAAGCAATTGAAGCCAAAGAAGGCGTCACGATTACGGATGAAAATAAATCACAAGCACAGATTACCATTCAGAACTATTTCCGTATGTATCCGAAGCTATCCGGGATGACGGGTACAGCGAAAACACAGGAAAAAGAAATTCGAGAAGTATATGGCATGGAAGTTATACAAATTCCAACGAATCGTCCACGTCAACGTGTCGATCAGCCTGATATTATTTTTAACACACAAGAGGCAAAATATAAGTATGTGGCAGCTGAAACTAAAAAGCGCCACGATAAAGGTCAGCCTATTTTAATTGGTACAACATCGATCTTACAGTCTGAAACAGTGGCGGACTACCTGAAAAAAGAAAAATTAACATTCCAATTACTGAATGCCAAAACCGTTGAGCAAGAGGTTGAGCTTATTTCGCAGGCAGGTCAAAAAGGTCGTATTACTGTAGCGACAAATATGGCTGGCCGTGGTACGGATATCGTGCTAGGCGACGATGTTCACGAACTTGGTGGTTTATATGTCATTGGTACCGAAAAGCATGAAAGTCGCCGTGTAGACAATCAGCTTCGTGGTCGGTCTGGGCGTCAAGGTGACATAGGCGAAAGCCGCTTCATACTCTCTATTGAAGATGATATGTTCCGACGCTATGCAAAAGAAGAAGTTGAAAAATTCTCTGCTAAAATGGTCGTTGATGAACAAGGGATTATTCAAAATAAAGAGGTTCAAGAGCTAATAGACCGTACACAGCGCATAGTCGAAGGATCTCAATATGGCATGCGTGAGTATAACCTAAAGTTAGACGATGTTATTAATGATCAACGTACTGTACTTTACGGGCTACGAGACAAAATTTTAGCTGGTGGAGACTTAATGGGCGAGCTGAAAAAAATGCTACATGAAACAATTGATTTCGCAGTGCTAGACGCTGCACCAGAGGATGTATCCACAATGGAATGGGATTATGATCGAATGGAGCATGCGCTTAACTCCCTATTTATCACACCGGTTACAATCGATCGCGAGGTCGGTAAAGTAAAACAAATTTTAGCTGATATTCAGCCTTCTGAACAAGAGCTACTCGATCATATGGAGAAATTTGCGGAAAATGAAAGAGTCATAGAAGTTCTGCCACAAATTATGCTTAGCTACATCGATAGTGGCTGGGTAAGACATTTAGAGGCAATGACGCATTTAAAAGAAGGGATCGGCTTACGTCATTATCAACAAGAAGACCCAATGCGAATTTACCAACGAGAAGGACTTGAGTTATTCGGTAAAAATTTCCAAGAACTACGTCGTTCTATTATAATAGAAATTACAGGCTTCATGAAAACAGTTGAGGCACAACAGGAGGAACAATAATGGGTTTATTTTCATTTTTTAAAAAATCGGACAAGGTTGGTCAAGAAAATACGATTGACTCTAAAGACCTGCTAGGAAATGCTACAGCAAAAAAAGGTGATAACCGTGATGTTGTAACAAAACTGTCCTTTCATCCAGAATGGGATGTGCCACAGGAGCAAAAATATATCTTTAACTTCCTTGCAAATGAGCTAGAACCATTGAAACCGAATCAATTATCACTATCTTCTATTAGTATTGAAGAGGCTCGTGCTGGAAAATGGCTCGTTCGTGCATTTTTCCGTTCTTCTTTACCACAAGCAATTGAGCTAGGTGAAATTGAACTTTTCATTTTAGATAAAGATGAAGAGCTTATAGCATCTAAAAAATTCGATTTTAAAGCATTAGGAACAATTCCAGCAGAAAGTGCTCGTCCATGGGTATTCGAATTCGAAAAATCTACCATTAAAGTAGACGAAGTTCCTGAGGATGGCTGGAAAATTGCCTTTAACCTTGTATCCCTTCGTGGTCACCAATTAGAGCTTGACCCATCATGGGAAAAGCAATTGCCAGCAGCTCAAAAAGAAGAGCTTGAGAAAATCGTTAAAACATTACCAGAGCTAGGTGAGACTGAGGTAAACTTTACAGGCTTACAGGCAAAACTAGCTGACAACGGTAATCTAAACGTATCCATCTTTATCCGTAATGGTCACAATAAAGCGATCAATCTAGAGCAATTACCTTTAGAAATTATTGATTCAACAGGTAAGCAAATTGCAAAGGGCTCTTTTAAAATGGATCCAATTTTAACTGTTCAACCGAACTCAACAAAGCCATGGACGTTTATCTTCCCGGCAGATCTTGTTGACGCAGAAGATGCTGATCTTTCTCGTTGGACAGCACGTGTAACACAATAACAAAAAGCCCCTCTCTAAAAAGAGGGGCTTTTCAATTATTCACTAAACAAGCGATTTCCGCCTTAGCAGAAATCGCTTGTTTTTTATTTCACACTATCAAACCGTTTATAGGCTACTAGTTTAGATGACCAGTATGGATACGTAACATCTGAGATTTCTACGCCATCAGTACCCGCATGGACAAATTTATTATCACCAAGATAAATTCCCATATGAGAAATGCCTTCTTTATACGTGTTCTCAAAGAATACTAGATCGCCAGGGACTGGATTTTGTACAGATGTTGTATGGCCATTAAAATACCCTTCACTACTTGCTCTGCCTATTTTTAAACCGCCCTGATTAAAGGCATAGAAAATAAAGCCACTGCAGTCAAGGCCTACCGGAGTATTTCCTCCATATAGATATGGTGTACCAACCAATGTATGGGCTACTTCAACTGTTTTCTTATAAATAACTTGTCCATTAGTTGTAGGATCATTTGATGTTACCTTTGATGGTGTACCCGCATCTGATGTCCCATTATTATGTATCGAATCGCCCTCGGGAATGACTGCGCCTGGAGACATTTTTAACACTTGTCCAATGTAAATTGTGTCTTTCTCAAGCTTATTCCAATTCATAATATCCTTAATTGTCACATTATATTGCTTAGCAATTTTCGATAATGTATCACCTTTCGCTACCGTATGAGAAGTAGTTGTTGGCTTTGAGGATGTTGATGGGACTGAAGGCTTTTTACTATCACTCGTTGCTTGCTTTTGAATATCAAGCTGTTGAGCTACATAAATCGTATCTTTCGAGAGATTATTCCATTTCATAATATCTGCAATCGTTACTTGATGATTTTGGGCGATTTTAGATAATGTATCGCCTTTTTGTACAGTATATGTTGCAGCCTCTGCAGTTTGTAGAGTTAAAAATGAAGTGGCTAAAGTGCTTAAAACAAGAATTCTCCATTTTTTTGTTTTTTGCATACCAAAGTGCCTCCGTTCGTGCTAGAATATTTCCTTGTGTGTCTATCATACTAGATAATTATAGTATGAAAAATCGGAAATACTGACTATTTTTCAAACATTTTATCAAACTTATAGAAAACGACGAAATCCGACTATATTACAATAATATATTCATTGCAAGATTTTGGTTCCTATGATAACATACACATCTGTATTTAAAATTTTTAGAAAGTTTTAGCTTTTCAATCTTAAAGGAGTTTTTATACTTATGAAAAACATCATGCATTTCATCAAAGGAAATTTAGCAGTAGGATTACTACTATTTGCCTTATTCTTGGGTGCTGGGAATATTATTTTTCCACCGTTATTAGGTCAGCAGGCAGGTGAAAATATCACAGTAGCTATGATTGGTTTCCTTATAACAGGTGTCGGTTTACCACTATTAGCTATCGTTGCTGTCGCCAAAGCAGGAGGCGATTTACAACTGCTCGCCAATCGTGTTAGTCCCACTTTTGGTATACTCTTTACCTCTATTGTATATCTAGCAATTGGACCATTCTTTGCTGTACCACGAACTGGATCAGTGTCCTATGAAATTGGCATTGCCCCTTTCCTTCCAGAAGTTATGAAGGACCATTGGGCACCGCTTTTCATTACATCTATTTTGTTTTTTACCTTAATTCTTTATTTATCCATTAACCCTTCGAAGCTTGTCGATCGAGTAGGAAAAATATTAACCCCTGCCCTGCTTCTTGTCATTTTATTGCTAGCAGTCAAAAGCTTTATTTCTCCAATGGGAGAGCCAGGAGAAGCAGCAGGAAACTATATTAGCTCCCCATTTGCTGAAGGATTTGTACAAGGTTACTTAACAATGGATGTTCTGAGCGCACTTGTTTTCGGTATCGTTATTTTACAAGCATTACGCGATATGGGAATGAAGGATAAAAAAAAGCAAGTGAATACAACTATATTTGCCGGTGTTGTTGCAGCCATTGGTCTATCTTTTGTTTATATCTCACTTGGCCATATCGGTAATACAAGTATTACTGCCATTGGTACTTCTGCTAATGGTGGAGATATTATTGCAAAATCAGCTGAAGTACTTTTTGGAAGTCTAGGAAGTATTATTTTGTCTGCGACTATTTTACTAGCTTGTATTTCAACAGCTGTTGGCTTACTAACTGCCAACGCACAATTTTTCCATAAGTTATTCCCAAAAATATCCTACAAAACATTCTTAATCGTATTTACTATTTTTAGTACAGCTATTACGAATGTGGGACTTTCAACAATTATTAATGCCTCTCTGCCTGTGTTGTTAATTATCTATCCAATAGCAATGGTATTGATGGTACTATCATTAGCGGATCATTTCTTTAAGGGTGGACAAATTGTTTATATTTTAGCGTTAATCCCTACTTTCCTTGTCAGCCTATATGATGGCTTAAAACAAATGAAAGTTGAAATCACTTCCTATGAAAATATTCTTCAAGCCTTGCCATTGTATGACCAAAACTTAGGATGGCTTGTACCTGCCATTGTCGGCGCATTCATCGGTTTTATTATTCACAAGCTTATGAATAACCAAGCCTCGGCCTAATGGACATGACATCTTCAACGAGAATCTGCTTGCTATACAAGGCTAGCAGATTCTTTTTCTATTATTAAATTCATCCACTATTTCTATCGTTCATGTATAATAAAAACTAGATACTCAACTGTAAAATGTATCCATCCACTATCTAGAAGGACTATGCATTCCTACTTTGAGTGCTAGAAAAGAGGTGTCCAATGAAAAAATTAATATGGTCGTTCGTATTTATACTAGGCTTCTTTCTCCTACCGTTAACGTCTACTCAGGCAGCTAGTCAGGATCAATCGTTAGTAAGAGAAATAAAGGAAATAATTCAGAATACGTATGTAGGGACGATCAACGGAAACTTAGAGAAGGCCACATCGATCGCAGAAATTATTGATATGCTAGATCCTTACTCCACCTATTTTACAAAGCAGGAATTCGAGGATTATATGAATAGCATCAATCTATCAACCATCGGCATAGGTGTTGTTATTGAAGAACACGAGGATGGTATTCATATTTTACAAGTAATTGAAGGCAGTGGAGCATTTGATGCAGGTTTACAGGCTGGAGATATTATCATTGCTGTAAATGGCGAATCTATTATTGGCCGTTCTACACAGGAAACCTCTTCTCTCTTAACGGGGCATGAAGGTAGTCAGGTAAAAGTGACACTTAAACATAAGAATGAAACAACGACTACGAAAACCATTACACGAAAAAAATTCACATTACCCAATGTACAATCTGAATTATTGTTTGGACATGTTGGCTATATTTCACTTGCTTCATTTTCAGAAGATGGTGCTCAGCTTGTCAAAAAAGCGCTGATTGACTTAAAAAAGCGCGGTGCCAAATCGTTTATCTTTGATTTACAAAATAATGGTGGCGGTTATGTTACAACAGCAGAAGAACTTACAGGGCTATTTCCATCAGCAAAAATTGCTTATCTATTAGAGGAAGCACATGCCTCTTATACAATACCAGCTGTTAAGCAAAATACTAAATTTCCAGTTAATACACGTATTTTAGTCAATCGTTATAGCGCTAGTGCCTCTGAAATGCTTTCTGCATCACTAAAAGATCAGAAGTCCGCTATTTTATACGGTGAAACAACTTACGGAAAAGGTGCTATGCAAGGGTTTTATATGCTCCATGATGGAAGCTACTTAAAATTAACTGTAGGCAAATTTACAGGACCCGCGCAGCAGACCATTCATGAAGTAGGTGTCAAGCCTACTATTCAAACAACATCAGCCCCTATTTTCCAGGCGCATTTTGATGCCATTAAGGAGCAATATCCTAAATATAAAAAGCTTTTAAATGGGAAAGCTGCTATTCAAACCGAAAAATTAACGGTGAAACTACCATCAACACTTATTTCACAAGTTGATAAGGGGCATATTCAGCTTATTGCTTTAGGAGCAGACGAGGTAGCAGCAACTACTAAAATCGAAGGGCAAACATTAATTCTTACCCCAACAAGTCCTTTATCACTCAATCAGGAATATATGCTACTCATTCATCCGAATAAGCAAAGCAAGGTACAAAAAGGCTATTATCAGCACATAAAGTTTGAAAATTAAGAAAAATCTTCTCATCGATCTACATTACGATTGATGAGAGGATTTTTGTATTATTTCTTCGGTTTTCCAAAAATATAATTGTACAATATCGTTCGCTAGTTCGGCAGGCAATCTTTTTTGCTCCAGTAAATTGGTTAATATCAATCTCTCCATCGATCCAACTAAAGAATCTATTAAAATTTTAATATCCACACGATAACGTTGTAAGTCCTTGTCACAATCATGAAGATAAATAAGATGAATCAATTGTTGCGTTAACTGAGATTTTACTAAAAAAGCCTGCTTAGATTCTATAAATCCAATTTTTGACAGCTTCGGATTTTCGATTATATAGAAAAATATATTTGACAGTTTTTGTTCTAAAATCGAAATAAATGCTTCTAATCCATTCGCCACACTATCAGAGGATTTACTATTCATCACTTCAAAAAAACCACTCTGAAATTGTACATTCAAATCATGATAAAGCGCATCCTTGCTTTTAAAGTATAAATAAAAAGTAGGCTGTGTTACATTAGCAGCCTTCACAATATCACTAATTTTTGTATGGTGATATCCTTTATCTGAAAATAGCTCTATCGCTTTTTCAAGTAAGAGTTGTTTGCTTCGTTCCCCATTCGAATTAAATTTTCTACCCCTTGCCATACTTTCCACCTTATCTTAGTTTATAGTCGCCCTAATCCCTTAGCATCATTAATAGACACACTATTCTTAATCAAAAGTAACTAAATTTTCATAACTAGTACATATTTTATTCATGATTATACTCCATTGTATTATAATACACCTTCTAAATATTTACTATAAATGATAGATTTATGATCACACTAAAAAAGTGTATATTTTATAACTAATTACCAAAATACCAGAAATGCCCACTCCATAAAGTTATTTCAATATATTTATAAAGGTTGCATTCCACTTGTTTCTTTTCTCTTTTAGATTGATTTAAACATACACTCCATCATCCGATAACTTGCTAAAATTATTTTAATAAACTCCTTCTAATAAAGTAGCACTTTTGTTTTAAGACAAAAATTTTAACATAAAACAAAACTACTAATTTGAAAAGTCCTTGTTTTTGAAAAAATATTTTTTATGACCATTTCAAAATTTGAAAAGTCAATTGTGCCAATAGTTTACCCCCTCAGTCTTCCGCACAAAAAATTTTTTTCTAAAAATCATACCATTTTACTTTTCGAAAAAAGTGTTATAATCGCCAAGAATTTAAAATTTTCAATTTTGGAGGCATATAAATGGTACTACGTGATTTTTTCATTTACTTATCAGAGAACAAAATATTAAATAGCGCTGCACAAAAATATGGTCTAAAGATGGGTGCTCAAAGTGTTGTGGCAGGCACTAGCTTACCAGAAGTTGTGCAATCTATTAGAGAATTAAACAAAGCTAATATTTCTTGTACAGTCGACAATCTTGGAGAGTTCGTTTATGAGAAATCAGAGGCGACTGCTGCAAAAAATAATATTTTAGCTGTTGTTCAAGCTATTCACGATGAGCAACTAGATGCTCATATTTCACTTAAACCTTCCCAATTAGGTTTAGACATTGATTACGCATTTTGCTATGAAAACTTAAAAGAGATCGTAGAGCTTGCACATCAATACAATATTTTCGTGAACTTCGATATGGAAAATTACGAGCGTTTACACAGCTCTTTTGAATTACTAGAGGAATTACACAAAGAATTTGATAATGTGGGGACAGTTATTCAAGCTTACTTCTTCGAGTCAGAAGAAAATATTGAAAAGTACAAAAACTTCCGTTTGCGTATTGTAAAAGGTGCCTACAAAGAACCAGAAAGTGTAGCCTACCAATCAAAAGGTGATATCGACCGTAACTATTTGAAGCTCATTGAACATCATTTACTACATGGTAAATTTACTTCTATCGCTACGCATGACCACAATGTGATTAATCATGTGAAGCAATTCGTTAAACAACATAACGTTCCAAACGAAAAATTTGAATTCCAAATGCTATATGGTTTCCGTAAAGAAATGCAGTTAGATCTTGCACGTGAAGGCTATAATTTCTGCACATACCTACCATTTGGTAACGACTGGTACGGTTACTTTATGCGCCGTTTAGCAGAACGCCCACAAAACGTAGCACTTGTGACAAAGCAAGTGTTTAATAAAAAAACAAATCTAGCAATTGGCTTAGGCGCAGCAGCATTCGCCCTTGGTCGCCTTTCAAAAAAAGGAAAATAATAGTTGAGGCTAGTGACTACCCAGCAATTTGATAATGCTATCCGTCACTTTCGGAGTTCTATCCGTCAGTTCGACTTTGCTATCCGTCACTCTACCCAAGCTATCCAAAAAAGCGAAAACATTGTTAATCAATGTTTTCGCTTTTTTTATTGAGCCTATAGTTTTTTACGCGATATTGTAAACTTTGTCGACGTATTCCTAAAGCAGCTGCGGTTTTGGAAATATTACCTTGGTGAAAGTCTAAAGCCTTTGAAATATAATATTCCTCCACCTCTTTCATGTAGACATCTAATGGTCGAATATCTTGTTGATTTTTAATGACAAACAAATCACTTGTTGATACTTCATTTTCTGCTTCCTCACAGGTGCTTTGGATTTTCCATTTAAAATGAACGGGTAGCATATGGGATTCAACGATAGTTTCGTTGGTAATTAGCGAGGTGATCTCATCCAGCAGTACTTCTAATTCCTTTAAATTTCCTGGCCAATCATATTTCAAAAACGTCTCTTGCACTTCTTCCGAAAGACCTTGGATTGTTGAGCCAAAGCTCTCCCGATGTCTTTTGAAGTAATCATCAATAAATGGCATCATATCTTCTTTTCTTTCACGTAAAGGTGGTACATAAATCGTGATTCCAGAAAATAAGCGGTAAAGTTTTTTAGACAGCTCCTGCTTTTGAATTAAATCTATAGGGTCTTTGCCAACACTAGCAATTAAAACATGTTGATGATTTGGATGATTGTTGAAAAGCTCGACAATCTTTTCTTGGGCTTCGAGTGATAAATATTCGATGCGTTCAGCAAAAAAAGTAATTCTCTCTTTTTCAACAATGTATTTTTCAAATTGATTCAACACTGTTTGCTCATCTCGGCGGCAAATTAGAGCGATAAACATATCATTTTGCACCTTTAGATCATGATGAATACCCTCAGCAACCATATCGATACCGGTGCCTGATTCCCCAATTAACACAACAGGCATTCTGCTCAATGCAACAATTTTTGCCTTTTCGATGACATCCTTCATGACTGCGGAAACAGCCGTAATAATATCAAATGTTAGCGGTGCACCATATCTCCTTAATGGCTGATACATCATATATTCAAGCTGCGTAATATCTCGCGCGAATTCCACAGCCCCTATTAACACACCCTCATAGTGCAACGGATAAATATTGCTTATGTAGGTCACTTCTTGATTTTTTTTATTCCAATACGTTTTTTTGACGTGTAGAACTGGCGTTTCAGAACTTAGGACTTTAAAGATATCGCTCTTTTCGATTTCGAAATCAATGATTTCTATCGCTCGCCTCTCCTCATATTCGTCCTCATTTACGCCCTCCAGTTCTCGCATTTTTTTATTGTATATGAGCAACTTGCCTTCAGTATCGACAACGCAAATTCCCATATCACCTTTTTCAATGACGTATTTATAAATACTTAGTAGTACATTATTATCCATCTTGTCCTCCTGTATTCCATTAAGCTTATTCTAACACCAATACGAAAAACAGATGCAAAAATTAAAAAAGTTTTAAAATTTGAGTTGATTAATGCCAAATTATATTGCATTATATAATTAACAAAATCTTTAAAGGTGCATAATCATTTGGCACCCTTTATCCAGGGGAGGAAACAGATATGATTCCATACAAACACGAACCATTCACAGATTTTTCACAAGAGGCAAACTACAATGCTTATGTAGAAGCTATAAAAAAAGTTGAAGGTTATTTAGGTCAAGACTACCCACTTATTATCGGTGGTGAGCGTATTACAACTGAAGATAAAATCGTTTCGTATAACCCTGCAAAGAAAACAGAAGTTATTGGCCGTGTGTCAAAAGCGAGCAAAGATTTAGCTGAAAAAGCGATGCAAGCAGCAGATGAAACATTCAAAACTTGGAAAAAAGTTGATCCAGCTATTCGTGCTGATGTTCTTTTCAAAGCAGCCGCTATTATTCGTCGTCGTAAACACGAATTCTCAGCATTATTAACAAAAGAAGCAGGGAAACCATGGGCTGAGGCTGATGCAGACACAGCAGAAGCAATCGACTTCTTAGAATACTATGGTCGCCAAATGCTACGTATTAAAAACGGTCAACCAGTAGAAAGCCGTCCAGGTGAATACAACCGTTATGACTATATTCCACTAGGAATTGGTATCGTCATCTCACCTTGGAACTTCCCATTTGCAATCATGGCTGGTACAACAGTAGCTGCTTTAGTAACAGGTAACACAGTATTACTAAAACCAGCTTCTACAACACCAGTAGTGGCGTATAAATTTATCGAAGTATTAGAAGAAGCAGGTCTTCCAGCAGGAGCTGTTAACTTTGTACCAGGTTCTGGTGCTGAAGTGGGCGACTATTTAGTTGATCACCCAAAAACTCGTTTCATCAGCTTCACAGGTTCACGTGATGTTGGCTTACGTATTAACCAACGTGCATCTGTCCTAAATGATGGTCAAATTTGGATCAAACGCGTAATCGCTGAAATGGGCGGTAAAGATACAATCGTTGTCGATAAAGAAGCAGATCTTGAATTAGCTGCACAATCGATTGTGAAATCAGCATTTGGTTTCTCTGGTCAAAAATGTTCAGCATGTTCTCGTGCTGTCATCGTAGAAGATGTGTATGACCAAGTGGTGAACCGTGTAGAAGAGTTAACAAACTCTTTAACAGTTGGAGACCCAACAGATTTCAGCAACTTCATGGCAACGGTTATTGACCAAGCAGCATTCAATAAAATTACGGAATACATCGAAATCGGTAAAGGCGAAGGTCGTTTAGTAGCTGGTGGCACAGCGGACGATTCAGTAGGTTACTTCGTACAACCAACCGTATTCGCTGACGTAGAGCCTTCTGCACGTATTATGAAAGAAGAAATCTTCGGACCAGTAGTAGCGATCGCAAAAGCAAAAGATTTCGATCAAGCGATTGAAATTGCTAACGATACAGAATACGGCTTAACAGGTGCTGTCATTACGACAAACCGCGTAAACCTAGAAAAAGCACGTGAAGAATTCCACGTTGGAAACCTTTACTTCAACCGTGGCTGTACAGGTGCGATTGTTGGCTACCAACCATTCGGTGGTTTCAACATGTCAGGTACAGACTCAAAAGCTGGTGGCCCAGACTACCTACAACTTCACATGCAAGCAAAAACAACTTCAGAAATGCTATAATATTCCCCATCATAAATGCCGTACATAGTTTCTTATGTACGGCATTTTTTTATCGTTTATCTCAAACGTATATATAATAGAAGAAACTCATATGAATATTGATTCACTTCCCTCATAGATTCCTCTTTTACTTTCTCTACATGCGTCAAAAGGATACTTTTCTCCTATAATACTCTAGTATATTTTATGGTATTTCTAACATTTGACCCTTAACTTGATTGTGGAACTTTGTTAAAATGATATCAGTTTAGGAGGGTAAAACTATGAAAAAACTATCAATTTTTATGTTACTGATGATGCTTATTAGCATAATCATTTCGCAACCCCAAAAGGCCTATGCTGATGAGCTATCAGGACATATGCATGAAAGTGGTCTGCGTTATTTGATTTCCAAAGGAGCCTTGCTGAAAGATGCTACTGGCAGCTATCGTCCGAATGATACTGTTACACGCGGTGAATTCGCCACATACATAGCAAAGGCTTTAAACTTAGAGACGAAGGATAATAGTACATTTACAGATGTCTCTGACACATATTTATTTGCCAATGAAATCAAGCTTGCTGCTACTGCTGGCATAATTACCGGCTACACAGATGGCACATTTAAGCCAGATGCACGTATTTCAAGAGAGCATATGGCCGTTATGTTAATTAGAGCGGTTGATTATTTAAAAATTCCAAAAGGTACTTCCTCTATTACATTTACAGACAATGCTACCATTTTCAAAGATTTCCGTCAGGACATTGCCATAGGTGCTCAATTAGGGCTTATTAAAGGAAGCTCTAACGGCATGTTTTTACCTAGAGACAATGCTACAATTGCTGAAGCATCAACATTTATACTTCGCTTAATTCTCCTTGCTGACACTGTTGAAAATAATAATGGGAATACTGATAACAACAACGGTAATAATGGTAATTCCAATAATAATGGGAACTCTGAAAACGACAATAATTCAGGTAATAATAATGCCAATGCATTTATTGTTAAAGAAATCTCAAATGGTAATCTTGTAGACAAGCAATCTTATGCTAGTTTTGAAGCTGCTGAAAAAGCGATGACAAACAGTTCTTTAGTGGTTACTCAAAATAATAAGATTATAAAAATGTCTTCCGGTATTATTGTCACAAATAATTATGTCGCGTTAAATTCCGAAACGATAAAGGATCAAATTGCCGTTGCTGCTAATACAGAAATGGAGTATCTCGGTAGTGATGCCACTCAAGTAAGGGTACGCTTAGCTGGACAAGTTGGTTCTTTAAAACAAGCAGACGTTACTTTAATCCCTTCTGCTTTAGTAAAGGGACGCGCTTATTATACAAATGAAAATGGTGAAATTAAACATACCTTATATGATTATAAAGCCAATAAGTACTCATCTAGTTACGTCTACGGCAAGGCTCCTAGCTTTATGAAGCAAGGTGAGAAATACTTTAGCTGGGATGGTATTAATTTTACGAATGGTAATGGCTCTGCAAAGGGAGAAGGCTATAATTACTATCAATTCTTACCTGCTCGTGCTACGACACAATATACAGCTGAGGAAATTGATCAATATATTATGCAAAAACTAGCTGAAGTGGAGAGCTCAGGTGCTTCTATTTACAAAGACGCTACGACAAAAAGTAAACTCATTGGTTTAGGTACCGTGTTAAAAGATGTCGAAGCGAATGCCCATATTAACGCCATGCTTATTTTAGCACTGGCACAGCATGAGAGTGCCTACGGGATGAGTGATCATGCTCAAAATTTGAATAACCTATTTGGTTTATATGTATATGATACAAATCCTTTAAACAAAAAATTTGATAGTGTGGGCGCAAACATTAATGAGCTTGTTGAAAAGTTCTTACAGCCTAATTACATTACGCCTGGAGGACGTTATACAAATGGTGCAGTCGTTGGCTCTAAAGCAATTGGGTTTAACGTAAAATACGCCTCTGACCCTTTCTGGGGTGCCAAAATTGCTGGACACTACTATCGTGCCGAAAAAGCATTAGGCTATAAAGATGCTAGTAACCCGTATAAAATTGCACTAACAACAACAGCTGGTCTAAATGTTCGTGCTGATGCATCCACACAACAAAGTCCACTATTCACCTTTAATAAAAGTAATATGCCTGTTATCATCACAGATACAGGTGCTAATGGTTGGTATCAAGTAATTTCAGATAGATCGCACTCAGAAGCTGCTTATATTAGTAAGGATTATATTAAATTCATCCCTACTGTCAAGTAAAACTAAAAGGCTACCTCTCTCATAATGGAGGTAGCCTTGTTTGTTTTTTTCGGAAACTGGGTACTTATAAGTAAAGAGAAAAAACGACCCCAAAGCTAGTATAACTTTGGCATCGTCTCTTCCACTTTTATTGTTTTTTGTAGTATTGCAAAATACCATTATAAATAGATTCTGCAAATAGATTCACGTATTGATCATTTGTCATTTTATTGTGATCCTCAGTATTTGTTAAGAAACCAAGCTCCACTAGAATAGATGGAATGACCATATTGCGAATTACGTAGTACTGTTCTTGTTTAACACCACGATTTTTCATATTTAAATTGTTAACAATTTGGTTATTTACAAATGTGGCTAAATCTATGTCTTCCTGATACATATCTCCTGTAGATATAGCATAATATGTTTCAGTACCTTGTGCTGACGAATTGGCAGCAGAATTGACATGGACACTAACAAAAATCTCACCGTAGTTTGCTTGTGTGAAATCTACTCGATCTTGTAATGATGGGTACGTATCACCAGTACGTGTCATATACACTTTGGCACCAGCATTCTCTAGTAATTGCTTTACTTGCGTGCTGACCTTTAATGTAATGCTCTTTTCGGAAACAGAACCTTTTACTGTCCCTGGATCTTTACCACCGTGACCTGGATCAAGGATGATAACGCGATTTTGTAAAGGCTTAGCTGACTGATTTAATAGTTTTAAATAAGATTTATGAACATAACCTGTTTGTCCTTTGTAAGTGATTTCTGCCCAGTAACCGCTGATGCTATTAACTTGGACATACTCTCCTTTATTCAGCTTGAAAAGTACTGCTGACGTTGAATTACTTTGACTGCGCACATTTAGGTTAGCAACCGTAACTCTTCCAAGTACATCTCCTGAAGTAACAGGTGGTGTTCCTGGATCTGGATTAGGATTTGGCTTCTCTTCTTCAACCGTATCCGTTGTACTATTAGCTACCACATAACCTGGTAAACCATTCACTTGAGTTAAATAGTAGCCGCCTACTGTTTTATATACTGGTAATTTAACATTTGCTTTAATCGTTGAAATTACTTTTGCTGAAGAAGTTGGCTTCACATATAAGTTAACAGCATTTTTTGTCGTTACTTCTTTTTCGACTGCACCTAACGCATTGCCATCTGCATCTAAAAATTCAGCATATTGTTTAAAAATATAAGCATAAGCACCTTTATAAGATACTTTTAACCAATTACCTTCAACTGCATATACTGATAATTTACCGCCTGTATTGACTTTACCTACAATGTTCGTAGTTGAAGCGCTATCCGTTGATTTACGAATATTTAAACCATCTGTAGTAACTTTTACTAAGCCAATAACCTGAGATGTATCAGGTACCGTTACACCTTTTACAGGCAATTCTAAACGGTATTTCTCACTTTTTGCACGTGCCACAAATAATGAGAATTGTGAACGTGTCACCGTGCTGTTTGGTAAATACGTTTTACCTGTTCCGTTAGTAATACCATTATAATAGATTGTATTGATGTACTTCACATATTCGTGTGTGATTCCTACATCTGTAAATGGTGAATCGATTCCCTCATACTCACTTGTATCTAAATTAAATGCCTTTGTTAAGACATAACTCATTTCTCCACGAGTTAGAGCTTTGTTTGGTAGAAATTCACCTTTTATATTTTTGTCGAAGAAACCTAATTGTACAGCACGTTCTATATAACCTGACATTTCAGTGCCTACTGTAACATCTGAAAAGCTAGATTTATTTACGATTAATGGTTTATTTCCGGAGGCAACGACAACCATTTTGGCTGCTTGTCCTCTCGTTACATTGTTATTTGGGCCAAAAACTCTTTTACCATTCACAAAATAGCCTTGGATCACACCCAAACTTACTAAATAATTAATTTCTTCATAGGCTGGGTGATTTTTAGTGACATCTTCAAATGTAATATTTGAGTTGGTAGCTGCACTGACACTTGCACTATGTATCGTAAACATAGAAGCCGAAATGAATAAGACGCACAAGATAAGACTAATTTTTTTGATGTTCAATGTCTTATTTCCTCCCTTCTTGTTCTCTTAACGTGTCCATTTTAACAAAATTAGCTAAATAATGCATCATACAATAGAACTGTTAAATTATATTTTCCATATCACTTCCTCTGCTATGTAGTTATCATAAAAATAGAAGAGTCTGCGATTGCAAACCCTTCTTCCATTATACGCTATTCAAAAGATCGATTCTTGCAATCTATGACAAAATTAACATGTAAAATTCAAGAAATTTATTGTTGAATTCTATCAATGAAAACTTTAAGTTGTTTAATTTTTAGTAATTCATCAGTGCCAAAGCTTCCATCTCCATCGCCATTTGTAACACCATTAGAAGCAAGGATAGAAACATAATTACTAGCCCAGTTATTTTGAGGAACATCATTGAATGCTACTGTTTCTCCTTGGTTTTCAAGACCGAAAGCTAGTACTAAAACTTTAGCGATTTGTGCACGTGTAATTGGTGACGACGGGTTGAACTTACCGTTCGCATCACCTTCAAAGATCCCCAATTTTTCAACAGCGGCAATAGCACCTGCATTTGCGTTTGTTGGTTTCACATCTACAAAATTAGTAGTTGTATTAGAAGTATCTAAGTTTAAAGCTTTTGCAATTTGTACAGCAACTTCTGCACGAGAAGCATATACTGAAAAGTCAATTGCAGCTTTTTTAACTTCAGCTTGTTGTTGCGTATCAAATGTTGCCACACGTTTAGCCCCTACATAACGAGAAGCCCAATAATATGGATCATTAACACTTGAGTAGCTAACGCCTTGACCTGTTTGAGAGTGGATCATATTACCATTACCTATGTATATACCCACATGTGAAATGCCACTACCACTTGTATTGAAAAATACTAAATCGCCAACTTGTAGATCACTCTTTGCTACTGCATTACCTTGTTGGTATTGAGAGCCTGATGTACGATTTAATTGAATGCCTAAGTCTGAAAATACTTTAGAAGTGAATCCAGAGCAATCAAAACCACTTGTTGTTGTACCACCGTATTTATATGGAATACCTAAATATTTAGAAGCTGTGTCAGTGACTTCTTCTTTTGTCGCTGCTTCAGCAGTATTTATATGAGTTGTTGAAAATAACATGAAAGATGCAAAAATCGGTAATAACCATTTCTTATTCATACTTTTGTTATACCCCTCTCAAAACTTTTTTGCCTATAAATAGACTATCATAAAAGAAGCTCTTGTTATTTTTCATTTGTGTAACGGTTTTAGACAGCAAAAAAACGCTGCAATACCAACGTTTGGTGGTATTTCCAGCGTTAAAAGAGGAATTTTTTTATCATTTTTTGAAGCTTTCGTAACATTACTGTAATATTAGAGCACCTTTGTTACACAACAACTTATTGACTAGAAAACATTTGAACCCAATAGTAATTTTCTTTGCTATCCTGCGCTACTGCAACACCTGTATTCGTATAATGTTCTTTCAAAATGTTATCGCGATGACTAGGTGAAGCCATCCACGCCTTTACAGCAATCTCGGGCGTTTGAATATTTCTAGCGATATTTTCTCCAAAGCTCGTATAATCATAATCAAATAAAGTCGCTAAATCCCATGGGGCACCATAAAACGGCGAAACGTGTTCAAAATAATGGCGGTTCACCATATCCTGCGCTTTAATAATTGCGATTTGCGTCAATTTTGGATCATGCACAACAGGTTCTAGCTTTTTCTTTTGTCTTTCAACATTAATTAACTCAATAACCCTTTTCGACCATTCAGTAGAAAGGTTGACTGTTGGAATATAATCCTTCGCCAAATAATCATAAGCCACTTCTAATTTATTTATTTTTTGCTGAAAATTAATACTTCGTTCAACGAACACAGCAAATTGGGCGCGTGTCACTAACTGATCAGGTGCAAAGTGTTTAGTGTCTACCCCACTGATAATGCCGATATCAGCAAGCGATTCAATATAATTATGTGCCCAATGCGTCTGAGGAATATCTGCGAATTGGGTATTATTTTTGTTATCAACCTTAAATTGATACGCTAATGCTAGCATTTTTGCCACCTGCATTCGCTTTAAAGGCTCCTCAGGATGAAAGGCTTCCCCTTTTTGGATAACCCCCAGTTTAACAAGCTGACAAATCTCTTTGTAATAGGGATGACTAGCAGGGACATCCTTAAATTTTGTCGTATTTGCTATGTCTACATTGGTCTGAATAGATCGAGCAATGGCAGCAGCAGCCTCTGCCCTTGTAATTGCCTGCTCCGGTTTAAACTTGTTATCGCTATATGTAGTCATATATTGCTTTGTTAGCATATGTTGTATCGAAGCGTTTGCCCAATATGAATTCGAAATATCCACAGCTTTGGCAGATGCCGCTTCTACCTGACTTAAACTTGTTAAACTTCCTACGGTTGCAGCTATTGAAAGGACAATGATACTCAGAATTTTTTTCAACAGGGCTACCTCCTCAATATGTCAAATATGTAGCAAACGGCGCTTTTTCATTACTGAAGTGGAGGAACGAAAATTCACCATACATACTATATGATACGAAATTCAAATAAGATAGTTTCACTTTTTTTGGAAAATAATAAATTGATTTCATCATTAATCATTATAAAAGGAGTTTTCCCTTATTAATCGTTGGGAAAACTCCTTTTTTCTCATACTATTGAATCATTTTAAGATATTCTTCTAAAATACGATAGTTATACACTAATCCCTGTTGCTCTATCGACAATGAGCTGTAGTCTTTTTGAGCTGCTAATACTTTTTTCTCGAATGATGAGCTATCTGGATCGATATTGCCAATCGCTTGAACGACCTTGAGAACGGCAGCCACATCTTTTTCAGCTTGTTTGAGTAAGTCTTCATTAATGACTTGCCCTCGTACTTTAGAATCCAAAGCCTGATATGCAGCTACGGCATTTGCCACATCCTCTATATACGTTGGTGAGCTTGGAGAAAGACCTGCAATCATTTCAACGACCTTTTTGACGTCGGCCATACTTTTCTCCGCCTCTAATAGAATTGAATAATTGGAGATACGCTGTTTATCTGTCGTATTCAAACTATCGTATTCTTTACGTACGGCTTCAACCATACCAAAGTAGAATTTATCCTTAGGATTTAATTTTGCAATGTTATTATAGACCTTAATCACGCTGTCTAAGGATAGTAACAATTGGTCGTTATACACATAGCGTCTTTGGTCAGCATTCAGCTTATCATAAGCTTTTAAAATCTTTTGATATTGACTATTCATATCCTTAGCTGTTAAAAGACGATCAATATCCTCCACAATACTTATAACGGGCTTAATCAGCTTTTCTTGGTCTTGTAATACTCTGTAGTTTTCCACAGCTCGTTGCTGATCCTTTGGTAACGCATTATAAGCAGCACGAATTTCTTGAATACGTTTTACATACTGCTTTGGATCTACAGATGGTAAAGCATCAATCATTTGCATTACATTGCCAGCCCCTAGAATACTTGACTCAGCAGCCTGCAATAAATAGTAGTTTGTTACATATTGCTGCAAATCGGTAGGTAATGCATCATAAAGCGAACGTGCTCTTGCTGTATCTTGAAGGAATGTATTGCTTGAAGATTTTAGTTTACTAATCAATTCCACTACATCGGATACAGGCTCATATTTTAAGAGTACATCAATATTGTCGATGTATTTTTTTTGATCTTTCGACAATTTGTCATATGCCTTACGGACAGAGTTAACCTTACTAACAAAGCTTTTCGATTCTGGATCTAGTTCATTAATTTGTACCATCACGCTTAAAATAGGCTTAACCTCTTTTTCACGCGTTGTTAAATCTTTACTATTCGTTACTAGTTTCTTTTGGTTCGATGACAGCTTATCATAGGCTAAACGTGCATTCATGAGCTTTGTTAAATAGTCTGCATCTTGCACTTCTGTTAATTTGATTAGCTCAATTACGCCCTCAGCTAACCCCTGTTCATTTTCAGCAGCTACCAGTGCATCATAGTTGATAATGGCTTGCTTCTTCTCCTCAGATAATCCATCGTAAAGCTCACGTGCCGTTTTCATATCTTGGTAGAATGTTTTACTTGTTGGCTTTAACGAAGCAATCAGGCCAATTAATGAAGCCACATCCTCAACAGCTGTAAGATTCGTATAGTTCGTCACATGTTTTTTTGAAACTTCATCAAGGGCATTATAAGCCTTCCGTGCGGCAAGTACCTTTTTTGTATAGTCCTTACTCGTTGGGTCCAATGCATTAATCATTTGAATAACCTTGATAACGGCTTTATTGCTCTTTTCATAATTACTTAAAGTTTTTGCCTGCTCCACAAGCTTCTGCGCATTTTTATCTAATGCTTTATAGGCTGTAGTTAGCTCGGCTACCTTTTGGACAAATGTGTCCGGATTCTCATTCACTAATGCAAGAACACGTTCATCGAATGCCTTTGCCATATCGATATAGGCTTGTGCTTTTATAAGATCAGGATAATTAATAACCTGGGCTTGATCTGTTAATGCTGTGTATGCATCTGTTGCTGCTTTCACATCATCCTTATACGTTTTTTTAGAAGGATTTAATGCATTAATTTTCACAATTACGTCTATTACAGGTACAACCTCTTTTAAATTCTTATAATTTTTGACATAGGCTTTATTTTTATCATCAAGCTTAGCGTAGGCTGTATAAGCTGATTTGGCTTTTGAAATATAGCTCTTAGAGGATGGATCAAGCTTTTCAAATTGTGAAATAACATTCACAACCGTTTTATAGGATTTCTCTAAATCAGTTAAAACTTTAATATTCGTTACACGGCTTTTTGCCGAAGATGGGAGGCCATCATAGGCAGCTCGAGCAGCTAAAATCTCCGTGATTATATCATTTGATTGACTTAGCTTTGATATTTGCTGAATCACACCCGCTATTACTAAATCTTCATTTAATAGATTGGATAATTTCTCTTCAAGCTTACTTTTCATTTCAGCCAATGGAGCCGTGTCATTACCATTCCCAGCATTTAACGCCGTTACCTTTGATTGCAACTCCGTAATTTGGGTCTTGTAATCTGGCATTGTCGGTTTAAGGGCATTAACTTGTTTCGATAAAGTCGCATAGTGGTATAAAAGATTTAAGCGATCTTTATTTTGCACAAATTCCTTTTCTTCCATAGCCAATTTGTCAAAGGCCGACTGAGCAGCAAATGTTTTGCTCTCAAATGTAGAAGCTTTAGGATCAATACCGTCAATTAATTTGTCCACGCTTATAGATGCATTGTAAACCTTCTCCCACTTTGTTAGCTCAGCAAGATTATTGACAATTTTTTTGACATTCGCCGCGTTAATAGTAGTTCCAGTTGTTGCTAGTGGCACATCATAGGCAGTACGAGCAGCTTTGATAGCCTCCACTTTATTTGAGGCACTTGCAATTGCCACAATAAGTCCTTCGATTTTTTCAGCAGAAGCAATATTTGCTACTGCTACATTTAAATCCGCTGTATTTTTTACAAGTTCTTTATCAATTGTTAACGAATCATACATCCCTTTAATGGAGTTTACTTCTGTACGATATGCCGCCTCATTGGATACACGCAGTGCTGAAATTTGCTTGGAAATATCAGCAGCCTTTTTAAATTGTTCAAATGTAGAATAGTTTGCCACTAACTTTTGTGAAGCTTCATCTAAGGCGTTATAGGATTTTTCAATAGCCGTTACAGCACTTATAAAGCTTGTTGCTGACGTAAAGTCTGCTGGTTTTTTAGCTATTAATTGAGTAATACTTAGTGAAACTTTATCTATGGCTGACAGACCCGTTAAAGCATCCTTATATTGTTTAAAAGGTGTTACCGTATCATTGTTTGGATTATAGGCCTCAGCCACTTTCTTTTGATCTGCCGTTAGTAGGTTATAAGCTGCTGTAACTTTATCTAATGCTGAAGAAATAGCTGGATAATCCGTTGGGCTTTGCTTTAATACATCCACTAAAGCGTCTAGCTCTGTTGCAGTAGTTTTGACTGCTGCTGCATCATCAACTAATTTTCCAAGTTTCGCAATATCTACTCCTTTGCCTTTAAAATAGTTATTGCGATCAGCCTCTTTATAGCCATATTGTAAGACTGTTCCTCGAACGGTATTAGTAATGCTGCTAGCACTATTGGCAAACGCTGCATCGACCGCTTTCTCAAATTGCTTTTGTACGAATAAATATGATCGGTCTGTCGTTTCATTACCTAAAAAACTTTCATATTCTGTTTCTACAGCATTTACATCGTCTATAAATGTTTTACTAGTATTAGAGATTGCACTAATTTTCTTCCAAATTGCTTGTAGTTCATTTAATAGGCGACGTTGTTCCACTACATAGTCGTACTTTGCTTGAATCAGTGCCTTTTCATTGTTGTCAAATCCAAGGTCATTCGAATTTTGTACAACTTTAATATCACCATCTGCGATCACCATCTCATTAGCAGTCGAATTCTCCGATAATTTACCGAATTGGGCAATGAGCTGTTCCTTTGTCGTTGCAGCTGCCACAGCGTTGACGTAGGAAACTTGCTCCGTTTGTGCTGTGACACGAGATTGTGCATCATTTTCCTGTGCATTTGCTATAGCTGTAGGTGCTAATAAAAGACTTGTTATAACACCTGTTGTCAATTTTCGATTCAATCGAACCACCCTTTCATTTTTTATGTATAAGAAAATGTGATGTTCATTTTCATTTATCCTGAAATGGCATAGGATACCTCTTTTTAAGAGAGTGCGTAATCAAGATAAAGCATCCGAAGATCATTGAGATTTATTTCGAGCAAAATCGAAAAAATCTGGACATAAATACGCAGAGACGTAATTAATTAATCATTACTTTAGTATCGGTGTAAATTACACGTTTTCAAGCCATTCTATTATATTTACAAAATAATGGGCGTCAAAAGTAGTTTTTCAAAATTACTAGCTAGAAAAACAGGAAGTTATTTCAATTATACTATACAATAGATTTATCTTGATTCTTCGGATTTCCAACGTCTATGGAATCAGAAAAAGTCCTCTGGCAGATACTACAGATTTTTGACGAGTAATTGTGAAAAAATGTGACACAATTCCGCCGAGGTGTAATTGATATTAGGATGTTTTTCATCCATCGACATGTAATGACGAAATACGTTTTTTCAACGAAATTATTGGAAAAAAACAGCTATTTTCATATGTCATAATGTCTTTACAAGGTGTATACTACATCTTTGATATCCTATTTTGGAAGAAAGGACGCTGTTTATGTTTTACCATTATAAGTTCTGGCATAGCTTAAAAAACCCTACCTACTTTACAAACATCGTAGAAAAAGGTGAGATCATCGGATATAAAAAACGTGCATTAACGGTGTTCATCCTTTTCATCCTATTGTTTGCTACTCGCGAATATTGGGGAATGGGGACAGAAAATTTAACGTCCTTATTTGCAATGGATTTACAAAATGAATACTATGTGGCACGCGTACTTTCCATGCTCGGTGCCATTTTATGGGCGATCATTTATTTTTGCTTCCATTATTACGGTGTTACCTATCTATTACATCTATTAACGGACATTCCTTATACTTGGATAAAAAAAGTCCAGCTTTACGTTGTTACCTTTCTGCTCATTGAAAAAGCAATCCTCTTTGCTGTTTTTTATGGAGTGGGCTATACAACGATGTTTTCATTCTTTTCTTTGGCACCCGCTGCCTTACAGGTCATTAAAACTGACTTCGTGTTATTTACAATCAATCAATTGACGGTAACGACCGTTTTAATCATTATTGTGCAGTATCTATTCCTGTCGAAATGGGAGGAAGAAGCTAGTAGAAAAATGTTAGTAGTCAAATTGATTGGCTTACAACTATTTATGGCCTTATTTGTGGGCATGATTAGTGTGCTACCCATTAAAGAATGGATTGCTAGGGGGTTAGGATGATGGCATTTATCAAGGCAAGACCATGGACAAGTATTGGTATTGTGGTGGCAATGCTCGTAATCGGTATAAATGCTTATTTTGTCTTCAAAGAAGATAGCACCGTGACACGATCCTACTTTATTGACGAATTTCAGAAAGCCTATATCGGGACGAATACGGAGCGTGTCAATAAGGAAACCATTGTGGCACCCGCCGAGACATATACCATTACAGCTGATGCCACAAAGTTATCCGCTGTCAATGTAAAACGTGGCCAGGAAGTGATGATGAATGATTTACTCGCTACCTTAAAAACAGATGAAGTAGACGAGGAGCTTACAAAGCTTGAATCAGAACGTACTGCCTATGAAACAGAATTAAATGATTTACAAAATGCACTTGATCAAATTGAAGACGAATACGACGATTCGGATCCAAAAAGCTCTATTAATACCGATCAAATCAATGATAGATTGTCTGTTACATTAAAATTAGAGCTTGCTCAACAAAATTCACTATCAACAGCAGTTGCCCTGTTAAATCGACATATTGCTGAAACAAATCGTCAAATTTCACTCATTGAAGCGCAAATTACACAAATAGAGTCTCGTCAAGGCATTGTCAGTCCTATAGATGGTGTAGTGTCATCAGTGAAAGAAGAAGCTGGTGCTTTAACCTTCGAAATCTACTCGAATGAAAAAGCCATGTATGCTTATTTGTCAGAAAAAGAATGGCAAAAAGTACAGGAAGGCCAAACGGTTGATTTTAAAGTGAAACATGTAAAAGATGCATTATCTGGCATCGTTTTAGACAAGCAAATGATTGCTACAGATGATGAAACATTTTGGGCAAATGAATTAGCTAAAACAACAAACCTTCCGCATCCAACAAATTATGAAGTAGTACTGCAACAGGATGCGCCAATAGAGGAAGTACCGTTTTCAACAACTGGTAAAGCATCCATTATTGTCAATGAAGCGTTCGATTCTTATAAAGTCGATAAATCGTGGTTAGCGACAACAAAAAGAGGAAATAAAAAGCTCCATATCATTAATCAGGATGGAAAAATTCAATTGATAGATATTAATGTCCAATTTAATACGACTCAATCAGCAATTTTCTCAGACTATCTCGATGAAGGAACACCAATGCTCTCTAATGAGAAGCGCAATATGGAAGCCTACACCTTCCGTACTTTACCTATTGAGAAATTGCATTGGAAGCAGTTTAAAGAGTTAACTTGGAAGCAATATGTGAAATACATTGTTTTCTAAATGCAAAATCCGCCTCACTCTCTCTAGAGATGGGCGGATTTTTTTTATGAAAATACCCCTTGTAGCTATAACAGGGGGTATTTCATGTTTATTTTAGTGATAAGCATCTATTTAAGAAGCTTGCAAATTGAGCACGAGTAATTTGTGCATCTGGTCTAAATGTATTATCTGGGAAACCTCCTGTTAAATCATTGGCCACAAGTGCTTGGATATTGCTGTATGCCCAGTGTGTTGATTTAACATCTGTGAAGGAAACTTTACTTGTACCTGTTAATTTGTAGGCTCTTGTTAAAATCGCTGCCATCTCTGCACGTGAAAGCTGTCCGTTTGGATTGAACTTCCCTGCTTCTTGTCCTTTAATAATGCCAGCCTGCTCGACTGCTGCAATGGCACTATACGCATAGTGACCTTTACTTACATCTTTAAAGCTAGAATCCTTCGTTGTTGATAGATTCAGTGCTCTGGCAATGATTGTAGCTGCCTCTGCACGTGTAATGGACGCTTCTGGCTTAAAAGTACCATTCGAGTAACCTTTAATTAGCGATTTATTGTATAAGCTTTGGATTTCAGAGAACGCCCAATGTCCTTTGTTCACATCCGTATAAACTAATTCTTCATGATTATCTTTGTAGACAGCCTGTAATTGATCGAAGTACAGTTGACCTTTCTTTTGAAGAGAAGCTGTTGGTTGAGCAACATAGAAACGTTCGAATTTCAATGGTGTTGCTAGATTACTTGGAATAGCAGCCGTTACGTATTTCCAGCCATTCCAGTCCAGGCCACCCTGACTTGTGAAATCAATCGTATGCTTAGTTCCCGCTCCATCCACGACAACGCCTCTTAGCCAATGCTTACCGGCATCGCCAAATACCCAAACACCGATATTTTTGGGCTGACCTGACATAGCAATTGGTGTTTTAGCAACCATATAGGCAGCCTTTGTTCCTGTACCCGCTACTGTAAAATCATAGTTTAATTGCATGCTAGCTGTTCCCTGTCTTGCATACTCTTTTGAGTTTGCTAATGAAGCATTCGCCTTTGCTACTTCCGTTGTCCAAGTAGACACATTATCAAAGCTGTCTAGCACAATAGGCTTTTCTGCTAAATCTATTACAGAAACAGCTATGGACGTACGAATACCTCCATATTCTCCGATAATTTTCCCTTCACCCTTTTGAGTAGCTGTAAAGGTTGCACCATCCATCTTGCCAATATTTCCTTCAACTGACCACTTCATACTCGCTGGATTGATGGTCATCGGATTTAAGTATTGATCATAAGCAGTCGCTACCTGCATATCTACAGATGAACCTTTCATGACTTGACCAACACTATTTAGCGTAATAGATTTTGCATTCCCTGGTGGTGCTGTATTAACGACCTGTAAAATGGCCGATACACGACGCTCACTACCCTCTGACGGTTTGTTCACAAGATTGGCGAAATACCCTCCTGGATTGCGCGCAACCATCGCTGTAGAACCGCCACCATCTAAGTTAATAGCCGAAGTAGCTCCGATCGAAATTAAATGTGAAGCTAAATCTGATAAGTTAACACCATTACTATGGCCACTTAAGCGACCATCAATTGTAATAAGTGACACCTTTGTACCTGTAGCATCTATCGCTACTGCTGTACGAGGACTGCGTGTCGAAGCAAAGCCAGAATTTGTTGGCATTGAAATATCAACTTGACCATTGCGCACAAGCATTGGCCCTGCAGCTAAAATGAATTGAGCATCCATCCATTTTTGATCAATCGACAAGCTGACATCGATATTTGTACCTGCCGAAATATTGCTTAATTCAGCGGCTAATTCTTTATTTTGTACTGAAATAACAAAACCATCCGCTGGTACAGATGAGTTTCCTGCTGCACCATATGTCGTTACATGAGAAACTGTGCCTGAGAATTGATCACCGAAATGCAAAGTATTTGTATCTTGGCTAGCACCTGACACTACTAGTTCTAACCCCCATGCATTTGTACCGGTTGTCTTTTTTTCTGGTGTATATAAAACGTTTTTATTCGTTCCTCGTTCACTATTAATGAGATCGATAGGATATGTTTTTCCATTTACTTGAAAGGAGAGATTCGTTGTATAATAATCTGCTATCGCTTTCCCTGACTTAGATAAGCCAAATGCAACTGGCTTTTGAGTCGGGCTATCATACGTATCTCCCAAAATACCATAATTGACAATTTCATTCTTTTCCGCTAACAAGTTCGCGGGCATACCATTTCCTAAAAAGTATGAAGCGTTAACAGCTCCAACAACACGATGGCCATCATACGTGTTTTGCTTCGCCATAGCTGATGTCGTTTTTAGGGAATTAATAGGATTGGGCATCCCAATTTCTAGTTTTGTATATGTATTATTTAAATTTACATCTAAAACATTTACAAACTGACGGATAGAGCCTGAAGTATAGGTTTGTTGTAAGTGATTTACTTGTGGGGATACCTCTGTTTTCACTTCACTCACTTTATTGCCAAAACCGGCTGCTTGCCCGTTGAGGGGGCTAACAGTTAACATAAGCACGAACATAACTACAACAATTGAGACTAATTTTCTTGCCAATTTCTTCACTCCGAATTAATCAAAGTATGGCACGATGTCATGTCGTATGACCCGTGCCAGTGACTTCTTTATTTTGTTTCTACATAGATTGCTACTGGAAGATTGACACCACCAGCATGCATTAGTTCTAAATCAATCGTGCCTGATGAACCTTTCATTTCGTAATCAGGCAACTCAACATATTCTTCTCCTACTCGTAAAGAAGGCACTAAATGAACCTTGCCATTCACCTTAATTGCACCACTGTATAAGCCTCCACGACCAGCAAGTTTCAGCTTAATCGTTTTTGTAGACCCAGTTGGATTTACAACAGGAATTGACACCTTGTAGTTCATACCGAAATGACCTGGATTTCCGACTGCCCCATTAATTTGTGAAAATGAATTTTCAGCTGTTTGTAGATGGTCAGTACGGCCATTCGAAATGTTATAGCCGACTTCTGGCGAATCTACCGTATAGGCTGGTAGCTCTGCTAGAATTGTAGCGCTTGGCCAAGCACCTCTTGGATGCTTTGCATACTCATCGATGGCAACCTGCTCCGATTGAATCGTTGTTAAATCACTATTGTCTTTTGTAAGCACTGTACGAATCATATACTCTGGTTTTCCACCATTGACCGCTTGAATATCTAAATCATGTAAAAAACCAATAATATACTCATGGTGTAGATCGTATGTTTCAATGACCTTTGTTTCTCCTGGTGCAATGACAATTCCGCTACTTGCAGATTTTTTTAGCTTGTTATTTAAGGTAGCATCAGCAATTGTCAAACCAATATCATGCCCTACCCAGCTATTACCTGTCTTTTGGTTAATACCTCTTGAATCTACAACTTTAATACTCTCTGTCGTAGACTTGTTTTGAACCGTAATCCCAATATTAACATCTGTGCCTAGTGTATTGTAATGCCACCCAAAGACACGGTGCTTATTCGTCACTGCCGTTGAGTTCACATCATATTGTGCAAGCGTCACATTATTCTTTGGCACAAGCTTACGCGTTAACGTTTCAGGATTATCACTAATAAATAAATCACGATCTCCCTCTAAACGAGCAGAAGGGACAGTGGCTGGCGATGATGTAGAGCCATAAGATTTTTCAAGGAATGAACTTGTGTACATATAACGGTAAACGTAAATATACATTTCTTTTTTATCACTGATATAACGTAAATTTCCGCCTAGCGCATTCACAAGAAACGTAATAGGCACATACATTTTCCCTTTTTGAATAAACGGTTTTTCTGTTAATGTTACCGTTTCGTTATTCACAAGAACCTCATTGCTATTATCTTTGAAAACAAAGCTCATCCCAGCAATTTGTAATTCAAAGGAATTGTCTGGGAGCCATGCACCCGCAGAATCATCTAAATAATCATAAATATAGTTAGCTGGTAAATAAGATCTTGAATCCTTCATAATAATAGGATCTTTCATCACGATACGTTTGTTATTAATATGTAAAATATAAGGATCTTCCTGAGGCGTTTCAGGCAGATCATCTGACATTGTAATATCTACCGATTGTTTTTCGGGATCCCATTGAACATAGCCATCAAAATTTTCACTAACGAAACGCAATGGCATATAAGTACGATCTTTATACATAAACGGTGCGACATCCATCGCTACTTCTTGTCCGTCTACTAAAGCCATCATCGAATCAATCTTTAAATCCACAATCTTCCCGTTACGAGTAGCTGACGCAGTCTGTGTTTCTTTATTCCAATCCACATTTGCACCAATCGCTTCATATAAAGCACGCATTGGTAATAGTAAGAAATCCGATTTATTTAAAATAGGGTCATAGACACTAATCGTCTCTCCATTAATTGTAATCGAAACATTGTTTTTTATCTGAATTCCATTGTTACTAATTGCTGATGCCGATGCTTGTCCAGGCAAAATTGTAGCCAAAGCAACCGCTGATACAATACATGTATTCCTTAGTTTCTTAAACATGCTATTCTCCTTTTTTTACATTCAAAATTGTCTTTATCATCTTAACATGAAAAAACCCCAAAATGTGGGATTCTTATCGAAAAAAGTAGAATTCGGTACTAGAGTTCTAACCTCTCTCCTTCAAAAGCTTCATATGAAGTAAATGTTATTCCAAAATGCCAGTATATTTTCTTGCAAACTGTTTTCCTCCTTAATAGATCCTTATATATACCCTCCCCTGAAGCTAATTTTAAAGCAATAATGTAGCTGCTTTCTATGCGATTCATACCGATATATAGCTAGTAGGTAACTAGATTGGCCGATATTATTAGAACAACTAGTAAACTATTTTATAAAGTAGACTCTTTTTATTTAAAAAAGTTACATAGCCTGGAGAAAATGGTGGATTATTCTCGTGTTTTGTATTAAAAAAAGCTTCATTCCTAAAATATGGAATGAAGCTTAAACGGGGTGGACGATGGCGATATAAGGAAAGCACCCTCAGCAGAGAGAATATCTGTGATATTTAATGCTGACTTTTGAGACACCATATGTAAAATAACTATACATTACTATTAGATTTACTACATTTAACGAGACTAAATAAGAAAATATTTTTATCAAGAGGCTTATTATATCCATAATAAAAAAGCCCTGCTGACACTTTTTTTACAGAGCTGCTAATATAAACTTCTCGATTGAATATTGATAAACACCCTATTAGTCATTTGATAAGATGTTTATTATATTCAATCCACTTTTCCATTTCCCTCTCAACAGCACTATTTTGCCATTCAAACCAAATTCCAGAACATTCACTACAATGACTGTCTACCCCGTTCTTTCTATACGTATCTCTATAAGTAAATATAGTTTTTTTACGACAACTGTAGCAAAAGATTTCTTTTTCTTTATAAAATTCCATATTTAACCTACCTAATGATTTTTACTTATTCATCTCCTTTTTTCACTAAAGTTATTCAAGCATTAAATACTTAGAAGTTAAAATTTTAAGAGTTTGCTATTGCTTTATTAAGAGAAGGTTTGTATTAAAAATCAGTTTACATTGGTTAAGAAATATAATAAACATTACAAGGAATCACTCTATATTAACTAGAATGAGCATTCTTCTTTCCAAAGTTTACTTTCTTTCATTGAGTAATACAAAATAAAAAAAGAGGCTGGGACAGAACTAGCTGGTATTCAAGATAAAAGGAAAATCGATGCTGTTCGATTTCCCTTTTTGCTTATTTGACTAAGATTTCCCACTATTTTTACCTTATTGCTTGTTTAATGGCAATATATTTCCGAAGATTTACTGCCATTAATGCTAAGCCCATTTCGTTTTCAACCTTCGGTTTTCCGCGTACCGAAAATCGAGTGAAACG